>NZ_JBFUKU010000098.1:0-18243 GCF_056400685.1 Pseudomonas sp. P5_A12
CATTGACAGGGTGATGATCCGTGCAAGCAACCCGTTTGACTCTGATCTGTCATGCGCGAACCGTCGCACAGAAATTAGCGCGTTTTCCTACAAATGAACCGTTGGAAATGGATTGGCAATCGGCGCAGGGTTCGCGTCGTCACGCGTTTAAAGGGTCACCTCGTTTACTCTGCGGACCGGAGTTGCGCACCCGGCAAACGGCCGCCTTGTTTGGCGATGAAGTTGAAGTCGTGGCGGCGTTGAGCGATTGCGATTTCGGACAGTGGCACGGCGTATCCATCGATGACTTGCAAGCATCGCAAGCCGAGGCGCTCCAGACCTGGCTCGATGACCCGACCTCGGCACCCCATGGCGGTGAGTCCGTGGCGCAACTGGGGCTGCGTGTGGCGCAGTGGCTGAAAACCCTTGAGGCGACACCGGGGCACATTGTTGCGATCACTCACCCGTTTGTCATACGCGCCGCACTCACCCAAGTGCTCCAGGGCGCGGCGTTCAACCAGATTGACGTTGAACCGTTGTCGGCCATTGAGTTGCGATTTACCGGGCGCTGGCGCCTGCGATTGCTCGGCACTGATGCCCAAGGAGTGCAGTGATGAGAAAACTGCTGGTCATCGGCATCGGCGCCGGCAACCCCGACTACCTCACGATGCAGGCCGTGAAGGCGCTGAACCGCGTCGATGTGTTTTTCCTGATGGACAAGGGCCAGAGCAAAGACTCGCTGATCGACCTGCGGCGCGAGATCTGCGAGCGCTACATCACCGATCGCGACTACCGCTTTGTCGAAGCCCACAGCCCCGAGCGTGAGCGCGGTGAGGTGGACTATACGACCAGCGTCGAAGAACTCAACCTAGCCAAGCAGTTGACCTTCGAGCGACTGATCAAGGAAGAAATGACTGACGAGCAGTGCGCCGGTTTCCTGGTGTGGGGTGATCCGTCGCTGTACGACAGCACCATCAGAATTTTGCAGGCGATCCAGGCCTCTGGCCGCTGTGTGTTCGAGTTTGAGGTCATTCCCGGCATTACCAGCGTCCAGGCATTGGCGGCGCAGCATAAAGTGCCGCTCAATCGCATCGGTCGCTCGGTAGAAATCACCACCGGGCGACGGCTGGCGGCGGGGCAGGTGAGCGATGCCGACAGTGTGGTGGTGATGCTGGATGCGCAGGATGCCTACCATCAAGTGGCGGATCAGGAGACGGAGATTTACTGGGGGGCTTATTTGGGTACGCCGGATGAAATCCTGATCAGCGGCAAGCTCAAGGATGTGGCAGATGAGATTGAGCGGGTGCGTAAGGCGGCTCGGGTGGCGAAGGGGTGGATTATGGATACCTATTTGCTGCGTAAGCCTTGAGGTCGGCTGTGTCTGGGCGGACGCCATCGCCAGCAGGCTGGCTCCCACAGGGATTGTGTGGCACCGCACATTCAATGTCCCACAGGAGATCCAATGTGGGAGCCAGCCTGCTGTCGATATGGCCCTCGATCACACCTCACATAGCAGCCTTGGCTCCACGCCCAAATCGCTCCCGATACACAGACGGCGGCACGCCCACCACCCCTCGAAACGCCACGCGAAAACTCTCCACGGATCGATACCCGCAGCGCTCGGCGATTTGATCTGTGTTGTCGCTGGTGCTTTCCAGCAACTCCCGGGCCCGCGCCAGTCGCTCATGCTGCAACCACGCTTTGGGCGGCATGCCGGTGGCTTCCGTGAACCGGCGCAGAAACGTCCGCTCACTCATGGCCGCCTCACTCGCCAGTTCGCGAACCTCCAGCGGTTCGTGCAAGCGTTCGCGCGCCCATTGCATGACCCGTGACACATCGCTGCGCGGCGTCGGGCTGACCGGTGTGGGAATAAACTGCGCCTGGCCGCCGGTGCGTTGCGGTGACATCACCAGCCGTCGCGCCACTGAGTTTGCCACTTGCGTGCCGAAATCCCGCGCCACCAGATGCAGGCAGGCATCGATGCCCGCCGCGCTGCCGGCCGAGGTGATCAGTTGACCGGAGTCGACATACAACACGTCCGGGTCCACCAGAATGTTCGGAAAGCGTTCGGCCAGTTCGGTGGTGTAGCGCCAGTGGGTGGTGGCGCCGTGTCCGTCCAGCAAACCGGTCGCCGCCAACACAAACACGCCGGAGCAGATCGACAGCAATCGCGCGCCGCGCGCATGGGCCTTGCGCAGGGCGTCGAGCAAGTGTTCGGGCACCGGCGCGTGGCGGTCGCGCCAGCCGGGAATGATGATGGTCCGGGCGCCTTCGAGCAGTTCCATGCCGCCATCGGCCAGTACCTGAATCCCGCCCATGGCGCGCATCGGGCCTTGGTCCACGCCGACAATCCGGTGTTCGTACCAAGGGAAATCGAACTCGGGCCGCGCCAGGCCGAAGATCTCCACGGCGATGCCGAACTCGAACGTACAGAGGCCGTCGTAGGCCAAAATCGCGACCAATCCAGGGGTGGGCTGCATTTGGCGGAAAGTTCCCGGTGAGTGTCTTGTGCGCCACTGTAGCGGCAAGTGGCGGACGGATAAAGTCTTCTCACACCCACCCGCACTTTGGAGTACAGCCCATGACCAGCCTGGTCCGCGAAATTCCCGCCGCCCCTTCGGCCATCGCCCTGATGCATTTCAGCAACCGTCTGACCTTCGAAACCGACTGTTCCGACGTCCACGGCAGTCAACAGGCGGGCGAGGTCGATTTTGTGTTGGTGGACGTTCGTGGTCCGTTGGCGTTCGAACGGGGCCATGTGCCGGGCGCGATCAACATTCCTGGGCGGTTGCTGACCGCTGATAGCCTGGTGGCTTACCCCAAAAGCAGCTTGTTCGTGGTCTATTGCGCGGGCCCGCATTGCAACGGCGCCAACAAGGCCGCGGTGAAACTCGCGGCGCTGGGCTACCCGGTCAAGGAAATGATCGGCGGGGTGACGGGGTGGCTGGATGAAGGGTTTGCGTTGAGTTCGTCGGTGCAACGGCCAACCACGGTCGCCCTTGGTTGTGAATGTTGATCAGTTGTGGTGACTAGCTAACGCAACGGCCCACCACCCATCCAGCGTCGCCTGCAACCAGTCATAAATGGCGGTGTAAGCGGCGCTGTCCTGTTCACCCCGAGGCAGCGGTGATTCCCCGGCAAAGTGTTCATTGAGCATCGCCACCGACTCGGCATTCCACTCCGGATGGAACTGCAACCCCACCCGCGTCGGCCCCACACGATACATCTGCTGTTCGCATTGATCGCTGCTGGCGAGCAGTTGTGCTTGAGGCGGCAGGTCGATCGCGTCTTCGTGCCACTCCAGCACCTTCAACCGTTGCCCATCGCCGAACGTCACGGTGATCCAGCCGGTTTCCATACATGCCATCCGGCGCACCTTGCCGCCCAGACTCAACGCCAGCAACTGTGCCCCCAGGCAGATTGCAAACACCGCCGCGCCCTGATCCAGGCTACCGGCCAGCCACTGCCTTTCCACCTCCAACCACGCCGGTCCGGCATTGGATTCATAAGGCCCGCCCAACACAATCACCGGTGCCGCGCTCACGGGCGGCAATTGACCAAGATCGGCGCGAAAGATCTTTAGCATCAGGCCTCGGGACGAGGCCCAGTCAGCAATCGCACCGGGCCCTTCGGCGGGGTGGTGCTGGATCAGATTGAGTGTTGGCATCAGGGTTCTCTGTCGTTTTTGCTTGTAGGTTTTGTCTGAAAAAAGGGCTTGTCCTACAGTCATTGCACCGCCGTGGCGCACGCTTCAAGGGACGCTATTGCCCCCGCCACTTTTCTATAAGTATTTGTCGCTTCAACACACTTTGCCCGTCTACAGCCACTCTAGACTGCCGGCCTCTTCGGTTTTCACCGGCCGAAAGCCAATCGTAAGCTGCCAATAAAAGCCTCCGCACACAGGAGTTATAAATGAAAAAGCTAGTGATGTTCGGTGCCCTGGCACTGTCGATGTTGTCCCTGACCGCTGTGGCCGATGACGCCAAGCCGATCCGCATTGGCATCGAAGCCGGTTACCCGCCATTCTCGATGAAAACCGCTGACGGCAAACTGACCGGATTCGACGTGGACATCGGCGATGCGCTGTGCGAGCAGATGAAAGTGAAGTGCACGTGGGTCGAGCAAGAGTTCGACGGCCTGATCCCGGCACTGAAAGTGAAGAAAATCGACGCGATCCTGTCGTCCATGACCATCACCGACGACCGTAAAAAGAACGTCGATTTCACCATCAAGTACTACCACACCCCGGCGCGCTTCGTGATGAAGGAAGGCACCGACGTCAAGGATCCGCTGACCGATCTCAAAGGCAAGAAAGTCGGTGTGCTGCGCGCCAGTACCCACGACCGCTTCGCCACTGAAGTGCTGGCGCCGGCCGGGATCGTAGTGGTTCGCTACGGTAACCAGCAAGAAGCTAACCTGGACATGGTCTCTGGCCGCACTGACGCGCTGCTGGCCGACTCGGTCAACCTGGACGACGGTTTCCTGAAAACCGACGCCGGTAAAGGTTTCGTGTTCGTAGGCCCTGAGTACAACGATCCGAAGTACTTCGGTGGCGGCGCCGGCATTGCCGTGCGCAAGGGCGATACCGCGCTGGCTGACCAGTTCAACGCGGCTATCACCGAAATTCGCGCCAACGGCAAGTACAAGCAAGTGCAGGACAAGTACTTCAAGTTTGACGTTTACGGCGAGTAATCACGCCGTTCAAAAAAGTGGCAACCGTTGACGCGGTTGCCATTTTTTTTGTGCATTCTCTCTGGCAACAGAGAACCCTGGGTAATTTTCACCGTTCAGACTTCAGGAGTTCACCATGCAACGCATCGACCATTCACTGCCCTGGAGCCACCTGGGCACCGAACGTACCCTCAGCGTGTTTCGTTATGGTGCGGGTACGCGCAAGGTCTACATCCAGGCCAGCCTGCATGCGGACGAGCTGCCGGGCATGCGCACGGCGTGGGAGCTGAAAAAGCGCCTGGCCGAACTCGAAAGCCAGGGCCAATTGCAAGGCGTGATCGAACTGGTGCCGGTGGCCAATCCGATCGGTCTGGATCAGCATCTGCAAGGCAGCCAAATGGGCCGCTTTGAGCTGGGCAGCGGCAAGAATTTCAACCGCTCGTTCGTTGAACTCAGCGCACCGGTGGCCGCGTTGATCGGCGACCGATTGGGCGGCGATGCGCAGGCCAACATCGCCCTGATCCGCCAGGCCATGGGCCAGGTACTCGACGGCTTGCCGGCACCGGCTTCGCAGCTGGAGGCCATGCACCGCTTGCTGTTGCGTCATGCGTGCGATGCCGACATCACCCTCGATCTGCATTGTGATTTCGATGCGGCGATTCATCTCTATGCGTTGCCGCAGCACTGGCCTCAGTGGCAATCCCTGGCGGCGCGGTTGAAGGCCGGCGTGGCGTTGCTGTGCGAAGACTCCGGCGGCAGCTCGTTCGACGAGTCGTGCTCTTCGCCRTGGTTGCGTCTGGCGCGGGCGTTTCCTGAAGCTGCCATTCCCCCGGCGAACCTCGCGACGACCCTGGAGCTGGGCAGCATGGGCGACACGTGGGTTGATCAGGCTCAGGCCAATTGCGAGGCCATTCTTGGTTTCCTGGCCGAGCAGGGTTTCATCAAAGGCACCTGGCCGGCGGCGCCGAGCGAATGCTGTGAAGGCATGCCATTCGAGGGCACCGAGTACCTGTTCGCGCCGCATCATGGCGTGGTCAGTTTCCTGCGCGAGGCCGGTGAATGGGTGGAGCGGGGTGATGCGCTGTTTGAAGTGGTTGATCCGTTGAATGACCGGGTGACCACGGTGCGCGCCGGGACCAGCGGCGTGTTGTTTGCGATTGATCGCGGGCGGTATACGCAACCGGGGACGTGGCAGGCGAAAGTGGCCGGGCGCGAGCCGATTCGGGTTGGCAAGCTCATCAACGACTGAAAATCTTCGCTGTTTTTCAGGGCCTCATCGCGAGCAGGCTCGCTCCCACAGGGGAACGCATTTCAACTGTAGGAGTGAGCCTGCTCGCGATGGGGCCATCAGCACCACCAGATATCTCGGCAGGTATCAGGATGCTAGGCTCACCCCGAATCCTGTTTTCTGTGAAGGAAGGCTTATGTTGAAATTTCTCGCTCTGCTGACACTCCTGGCATCCGCCACGGTCCACGCTCAAACCCCACTGCAAACCGATCTGCCCCTCAAGTACCTGGAACAAACCAACGCGGACTCGCAAAACCAGCCGCTGGTGATTTTCCTCCACGGTTATGGCAGTAACGAGCAGGATCTGTTCGGCATCAAGGACGATCTGCCCGCGCCCTACACTTACCTGTCGGTGCGTGCGCCAATAACGATGGAAGAGGGCAGTTATCAGTGGTTTCGTAAAAAGGGCGAGGGGGCCTATAACGGCGAGACCGACGACTTGAAGACCAGTGGCCAGGTGCTGCTGGATTTCATCGCACAAGCGGCGAAGAAATATCACACCGAACCGGACAAGGTAGTCCTGGTGGGATTCAGCCAGGGCGCGATCATGTCCTACGAAGTGGCGTTGCGTCACCCCGAGGCGCTCGGCGGCATTGCAGCGTTGAGCGGGCGGATTCTGCCGGTGCTCAAATCCGCGCTCAAACCGGATGAAAAACGCCAGTCACTGGCGATTTTCATCGGTCATGGCAAAGAGGACAACCGTTTGCCGTACAAGGACGGTACAGACGCCAACAGCCTGTTGCAGAGCATTTCACTCACGCCTGAGTTTCATGGTTACGAAGGTCTCGGCCACTCCATCAGCGCGGCCGAAATCGAGGATTTGAACGCCTGGCTGCAACGCCTCAACCCCTGAGGCTTATTTGCCGGTGACGATTTGTTTAATCAACGTTTCGTGGTCGGCCATGTCACCGGGACGAGAGATGACCTGAACCACCGCCATGCGGTTGCCGGACGCCGCCATCAGCGTGGTGTTGAGGGTCATGCCGCCACCTTGAGTGGCCGTGCTGTCCACCTGACGCAGGCCCAGTCCGGTCGCTTTTTGCGTCAGGCTTTTTTCGCTGAGTGTGTTGAAGTCCGGCAGGGCCTGGCGTTGTGCCGCGTCGAAATCGGCCACCGTGCCGTCGAGAAACGCACCGTCGTTATCGGTGACCGTGACGTCTTTCGGGAGATTGTTTTCAGCGGTGATCACCACGGTCTTGGTGGCTTCGTTGGTGTACAGGGTGCCGCTCGCGCCGTCCGGGCTGGCCGGCAGCGTGTTGGCGGTAAAGTCTTTGGGTAGGGTGAACGTGAACTTGCCGTCCAGCATCGAGACTTTCTGCGTGGACGAAGTATTGCTATCAGTGGCCGTGGCGGCCTGTGCATTCAACGCGCCCAGACTGGCAACCGCTGTCAGCAACAGGACAACGGCTTTTTTACTCAACAGTGACATGCAAAAAACTCCAGGGATGATCGCGCTTTGAGGGCAATCATCCCATGGACGTTCCAAAGCATTCCAGCGCGGTAGCGGCTTGACGAGCGTCAGGCCTGATTTTGCGGGAACAGGTTGCGACGGGTTTCGTCGTCGAACTCGGCCTTGAGCACCAGTTTTTCTTTCAGGCCTTGGGCACGCCGGGCCGCCGGGCGGGCGCTGATTTCATCGAACAGGCGCTTGACGTTCGGGTATGCCGCCAGACCGTTCTCGCCGAGGATATAGGGTGCGTAATTGGCCCAGCCCCAGAGCGCCATGTCGGCGATGCTGTAGGTGTCGCCGGCCAGGTATTGATGATCGGCCAGGCGCTGGTCGAGTACGCGGTAGTGACGTTCGACTTCCTTGAGGTAGCGGTTTTTGGCGTAGGGCAGGTCTTGCGGCGCGTGGTGCAGGAAATGCACCGCTTGACCCGAGAACGGCGACAGGCCGGTGGCGACGAACATCAACCACGACAGCAATTGGGCATTGCCTGCAGCAGTGCTCGGCAGGAAGCGCTGATGTTTTTGCGCCAGGTGCAGCAGGATCGCCTGGGAATCGAACACTGTGGCGTCGCCGTCGACCAGGGCCGGAACCTTGGCGTTCGGGTTGATTGCCAAAAAGGCTGGCAGATGTTGCTCGCCTTTGAAGGTGTCGACGCCGATCAATTCGTACGGCGTTTGCAGCTCTTCAAGCAGCAGGGCAACTTTCATCGGATTCGGTGAAGGGTGAAAAAAGAATTTCATGGTGTAGGCCTCAGTCGGGTTGGGTTGTGATCTGAGGCTGATGTTGAGGGAAACCCGTTCGATTGACGTACGAGGTTGTTGCTTTACTCGTTCGATTTTATCGAACGTGTTGCCACCGCGTTGACCGGTCGGGCCAGCAGTTGCCGGGTCACCCCGAGCATGGCCACTGACACCGCTACGCCAAGGGCGAACGCACTCAGTCCCCAGTGCGGCAACATCAGCGCCAACACCAGACAAAACGCCGCGAACGAATACATGCCGGTGGCCGTGGCTCGCAGTAAAGCGGCAGTAAACGCCGGGCCCCGGGTTTGCTGGGAGAACACCGCCATCACACTGCCCAATACCGGGAACACCGCGAGCAGGCCGCTCCAGCGTTCGCCGACGGTGCTGGCGAGCAGCGTGACGGCGAGGGTCAGCAGGGCACCGGCCAGCATTCGCAGCAGCAGTTTGTCGGACTTCGGTGCCGGGCCGGAAACGATCGGCTGCACCTTGGGGAACAGGTAAGGCGCGGCGAGCAGCGCGGTGGCAGCGGCGATGGCCGAGAACACCAGGGATGGCGGAATCAGCGACAGGGTGACAGCCGCCAAGGCCCAGACGGATAGCGAAATTACCAGCGCCAACGGCCAACTGGCCCGTTGGGCGACCTGGGCATAGGTCACGCAGAAGGCAATCATCGCGAACATCGCTGACAACGCGGCCGTCGCCGATTGCGCGGCAAACACTTCGCCTTGCTCGATCGCGAGGAAGAACAGAATCGGCCCGACCACCACCGGCAACCCCGACAGCCAACCGGCCACGCTCGGGCCCCAGCGTTTACCCGCCAGGGAAATCAGCAACAGAAACCCCGGAATCACCAGCAGTTTAAGCATCAGCACGCACGCGTCTCCGACCTGAGTGAGGTGGCAACGTTAGCATCGTGTGCAGTGAATTGCGCTATGGATTGTGGTGTTTTGTATACAAAAATCCTGACCTGTGATCGTTCCCTGACTGATCGTTCCCACGCTCTGCGTGGGAATGCAGCCCGGGACGCTCTGCGTCCCATCCAAAGCCGAACGCGGAGCGTCCGTTGAGGCATTCCCACGCAGAGCGTGGGAACGATCATCAGCTGCGGGCCAGCGAAGCGTCTAAGCTGCCTTTTTTCACCTGATTCTGGATGTGTATGTGAAATTCAGTTTGCCCAAAGTCGCCACGGCGCCGTTCTGCCCGCCGGAAGTGGCCGGCAGTGTTGCCGTTGATCCGCGCGCATCGTTCTTCAAACGGGTGTTGCGCTTCGCCGGCCCCGGTTTGCTGGTGTCCATCGGCTACATGGACCCAGGCAACTGGGCCACTGCCATCGAGTCCGGTTCGCGGTTTGGGTACAGCCTGTTGTTTGTGGTGTTGCTGGCGAGTCTGGCGGGGATGGTGGTGCAGTGTTTGTGCTCGCGCCTGGGCATCGCCACCGGGCGCGATCTGGCGCAGTTGTCCCGAGAGCGCTACAGCAAACGCACGGCACGCACTCAGTGGGTGTTGGCCGAAATCTCGATCATCGCCACGGACCTTGCCGAAGTGCTCGGTTGTGCCCTGGCGTTCCATCTGTTGCTCGGCTGTTCGCTGACCGTTGGCATCGCCCTGACCGCGTTTGACACGCTGCTGGTACTGGCCCTGCAAAATCGTGGTTTCCGTCGTCTGGAAGCGATCATGCTGGTTCTGGTGAGCACCATCGGCGTGTGTTTTTTAGTCGAATTGCTGCTGATCAAACCTTACTGGCCGGACGTGGCGCAAGGCTTCATCCCGTCACTTTCCGCGATTGGGGACGCCGCGCCGCTGTACTTGGCCATCGGGATTCTCGGGGCCACGGTGATGCCGCATAACCTGTATCTGCACACTTCAATCGTACAGACCCGAATGATCGGCAAGGACCTGGCCAGCAAGCAGGACGCGGTGAAGCTGGCGCGCATCGACACCATTGGTTCGCTGGCGTTGGCACTTATGGTGAACGCGGCGATTTTGATCCTTGCGGCGGCTGCGTTTCACAAGACCGGGCATACCGATGTGGTGGACATTCAGGATGCCTATCAACTGCTTGATCCACTGGTCGRCGGGGCGATGGCCAGCGTGTTATTCGGGGTGGCGTTGCTGGCTTCGGGGCAGAGTTCGACCTTTACCGGGACCATCGCCGGGCAAGTGATCATGGAGGGTTTCCTGAACCTGCGGATTCCGTGCTGGCAACGACGTTTGATTACCCGTGGGCTGGCGCTGATCCCGGCGTTCATCGGCGTCTGGCTGATGGGCGACGCGGCGATTGGCAAGTTGCTGGTGTTGAGTCAGGTTGTGTTGAGTCTGCAATTGCCGTTTGCGTTGTACCCGTTGATCCGCATGACCAACGATAACAAGCTGATGGGGCCATTGGTGAATCGCTGGCCGACGCGGGTGTTGGCGTGGGGGTTGTTTGTGGTGATCAGTGGGGCGAACAGCTGGTTGATTCTGCAGTTTTTGGGGTGACTGGGCTGAACGATGACGCGGTCCCGGCTTGTTCACACAACCTGTAGCAGCTGGCGCTGGCGAAGCCTGCGTCCGGCTGCGCAGCAGTCGTAAAATCAGGCAATGYGGTGCATCAGGAAGACCCTGTGCGCAGGTTTGGCGACTGCTTCGCCCGAGCGCGGACCGGCCGACGCAGGCTTCGCCAGCTGCTACAAAGGATTTGTGTGTAGCGGTAAGACCCGGCGCGATGTGAATCACGCCGGGGGTGTTGCCAGACTATGCGGATCTTCGTGGGTCCCCGCACAGTCTGATGAACGCTTTATGCCCGCTCGATTGCCAGTGCCACGCCTTGACCACCACCGATGCACAGGGTGGCGAGGCCTTTCTTGGCGTCACGCTTGATCATTTCATGCAGCAAGGTCACCAGCACGCGGCAGCCCGATGCACCGATCGGGTGACCCAGCGCGATAGCGCCGCCGTTGACGTTGACCTTGCTCAAGTCCCATTCCAGGTCCTTGGCCACCGCCAGCGATTGCGCGGCGAACGCTTCGTTGGCTTCGATCAGGTCCAGTTGATCGATGGACCAGCCGGCCTTGCTCAGGCAGCGGCGCGTGGCCGACACCGGGCCGATGCCCATGATCGCCGGGTCAACGCCTGCGTTGGCGTAAGCCGCGATGGTTGCCAATACCGGCAGGCCGAGGGCCTTGGCTTTGTCGGCGCTCATCAGGATCACGGCGGCGGCGCCGTCGTTCAGCGATGAGGCGTTGCCCGCGGTCACCGAACCGTCCTTTTTGAACGCTGGTTTCAGCTTGCCCAGCGCTTCAGCGGTGGTGCCGGCGCGCGGCTGTTCGTCAGTGGCGAAGGACAGCGGATCGCCCTTGCGCTGAGGAATCAGGATTGGCGTGATCTCATCGACAAAACGCCCGGCTTCGATGGCGGCCGTGGCTTTCTGCTGGGAGGCGGCAGCGAAGGCGTCCTGTTGCTCGCGGGTCAGGCTGTACTTCTCGACCAGGTTTTCGGCAGTGATGCCCATGTGGTAATCGTTGAACGCATCCCACAGGCCATCGCTGATCATGGTGTCGACGATCGGCGCGTTACCCATGCGCAAACCAGTGCGAGCACCCGGCATGACGTAGTTGGACAGGCTCATGTTTTCCTGGCCGCCGGCAATGATCACCTCGGCGTCACCGCAGCGAATCGCCTGAGTGGCCAGGTGCAGGGCTTTGAGGCCGGAGCCGCAAACCTTGTTCAGGGTCATGGCCGGCACGGTGAATGGCAGGCCGGCCTTGATCGCGGACTGGCGCGCAGGGTTTTGCCCGGCGCCGGCGGTCAGTACCTGGCCCATGATCACTTCATCGACTTCAGTCGGATTCAGGCCGGTTTGCGCCAACAGCTGGCGAATCACCGCCGCGCCGAGGTCAACCGCAGAAACGCCTGCCAGAGAGCCCTGGAAACTGCCAATGGCAGTCCGGGTGGCGGCGACAATGACGACGTCTTGCATGGAAGGATTCCTCACTGAGCGTCAAACTGCATTTCTGGAACGTGATCAGGCACGATCAGTTTGCCAGCGGTTTTTGCGACGATTTCTTCAATGCTGACGCCCGGTGCACGTTCCTTGAGAATGAACGCGCCGTCCTTGATTTCCAGGTACGCGAGGTCAGTCAGTACGCGCTTGATGCAACCGGCGCCAGTCAGCGGCAGGCTGCAACGGGAGAGCAATTTCGACTCGCCGTCCTTGGACGCGTGGGTCATGGTGACGATGATGTTTTCCGCACCGGCCACCAGGTCCATCGCGCCGCCCATGCCCTTGATCAGTTTGCCAGGGACCATCCAGGAGGCGATGTTGCCTTCGACATCGACTTCAAACGCGCCGAGCACGGTCAGGTCGATGTGGCCGCCACGGATCATGGCGAAGGATTCGGCGGAAGAGAAAATCGACGCGCCGATACGCGCGGTCACGGTTTGCTTGCCGGCGTTGATCATGTCGGCATCGACTTCGGCGTCGGTCGGGAACGCGCCCATGCCGAGCAGGCCGTTTTCCGATTGCAGCATGACTTCCATGCCTTCAGGGATGTAGTTGGCGACCAGGGTCGGAATGCCGATGCCCAGGTTGACGTAAAAGCCGTCCTGCATTTCGCGGGCGACGCGTTGAGCCATTTGTTCGCGGGAAAGTGCCATTGTTGTTATTCCTTCATTCGGTCCGGGGGCTGGGGATCACTTACGCACGGTGCGCTGTTCGATGCGCTTTTCAAACGTGCCGCAAATGACCCGGTCGACGTAGATGCCAGGGGTGTGGATCTGTGCCGGGTCCAGCTCGCCGGGCTCGACGATTTCTTCAACTTCGACCACGGTGATCTTGCCGGCGGTAGCGGCCAGCGGGTTGAAGTTCTGGGCGGTGTGGCGATAGACGACGTTACCGAAATGGTCGGCTTTCCAGCCTTTGACGATGGCGAAGTCACCGGTGATGGATTCTTCCATCAGGTACTGGCGGCCATGGAATTCGCGTGTTTCCTTGCCGTCGGCGACCGGGGTGCCAACGCCAGTGGCGGTGAAGAACGCCGGAATGCCGGCGCCGCCTGCGCGCATTTTTTCGGCGAGGGTGCCTTGGGGGGTCAGGATGACTTCGATGGCGCCGCTCATCAGCTGCTCTTCGAACATCTTGTTTTCGCCGACGTAGGAGGCCACGACCTTGCTGATCTGGCGGTCTTCCAGCAGCACGCCGAGGCCGAAACCGTCGACGCCGCAGTTGTTGGAAACCACGGTGAGGTCGCGGGTGCCTTTGCGTTTGATCTCGTTGATCAGGTTTTCCGGGATCCCGCACAGACCGAAGCCGCCAGCGATCACGGTCATGCCGTCTTCAAGACCTGCCAGAGCTTCCTCGTAGGAACTCACGCGCTTGTCGAAACCTGCCATATGCACCTCTTTTATTMTTTGYGGTCGGCTGGCTAGCCGTATGCGACGAAGTGTCTCGCCCTTGTATTCATTTGTTAAGTTGATTTTTAAGGTTGATTGATAGATAAAACTCACTAATCAATCGCCCGTACTACGTTGGAGCCACCGGCCATGACAGTCAAGCAGATCCGCGCATTCCTGGCCGTGGCCCAAAGCCTGAGTTTTGCCGTGGCCTGCGAGCGCCTGCACCTGTCGCAATCGGCGTTGAGCCTGACGATCAAGGCGCTGGAGGAGGGCCTGGGCGGGCGCCTGTTCACTCGCAACACGCGCAACGTGGCGTTGACCGCCGAGGGCGAATCGCTGGTGCCCCTGGCCCGCCGGTTGATCGCCGATTGGGACAATGCCGAGGACGAACTGCGCCAACGCTTCACCCTCCAGCGCGGCCGCGTGACGCTGGCGGCCATGCCATCGTTTGCCGGTAACTTGCTGCCGCCGATCCTCAAGGCGTTCCGTGCGCGTTATCCCAAGGTCAACGTGACGGTCAATGACGTGATCAACGAGCAGGTGCTGGAAATGGTCCGTGACCGCCAGGTGGAACTGGGGGTGGCGTTTGAGCCGACGCAGAGTACGTCGTTGGCGTTCACGCCGTTGTACATGGACCGGTTCGTGGCTGTCGTGCCGAAGGATTCGCCGTTGACTGAGCTTGATGATATCGACTGGCAGACATTGCTCAAGGAGCCGTTCATCACATTGCAGCGACCGTCGACGTTGCGGGTGATGCTGGAGGAACATTTGCAGGCGCGGGGGATGAAGTTACCGGTGGAGTTTGAAAGTCATCAGTTGGCGACGGTCGGCAGGATGGTCGCCAGCGGGTTGGGCGTGAGCGCGGTGCCGGCATTGTGCGCCGGGCAGATGCAAGAGCTCGGCGCGCGGTGCATTACATTGCGCGATCCGGTGGTGGAACGGGCCATTGGCGTATTGACCCAGCCAGGGGTTGAACTGTCGGCGGCGGCGCAGGCGTTGTTCGATATTCTCAAAGAAGAAAACCTCGGCCAGCGCCTGTCTGCCAGATGAACACAGATTCCTGTGGGAGCGGGCTTGCCCGCGATGACGGAGTGTCAGTCGACAGCTTTGTTGCCTGATACACCGCTATCGCCGGCAAGCCGGTCTCGCTCCCACAAGGGGAATGGGTTTTGTCAGTATTTAAGTGGTGAGGCGCTGGGCCAGCAGGGGCAAAAGCTGTTCGCACGATCCCTCAATCTTGAAATCCAGAATGTCATCCGCCCGAGTCTTCCCCAGGTTCATCGCAATCAAAGGCTTGCCTTGATCCGCCACCGCCCGGCACAGCCGAAACGCCGAATACGCCATCAACGAAGACCCCACCACCAACAGGCCCGCAGCCTTTTCCACCGCCGTCATCGCCTTGACCGCCGTTGCCTGCGCCACGTTCTCGCCAAAAAAAACCACGTCCGGTTTCATCCGCTCGCCTGCGCAATGCGGGCAATGCGGCACCTGAAATCGCTCTTCAAATGCCGGATCCAGCAAGGTATCGCCATCCGGCGCCTGCACCGCGTCGACCCCGGCCAGGTAGGGATTCTGCGCTTCCATCAAGAGCTGTATGGCATTGCGTTCGCTGCGAATCCCGCAATCGAGGCACAGCACCCGGTGCAGGCTGCCATGCAGTTCGATCACATCGTGACTGCCGGCCTGATCGTGCAGGGTGTCAACGTTCTGGGTGATCAGGCCGTTGATTTGCCGGGTGCTTTGCAAACTGGCCAACGCTTCGTGCGCGACATTCGGCTGCGCCAGGTGCACGCGCGGCCAACCGAGCATGGCCCGCGCCCAGTAGCGTCGACGTGATTGTGGGGCGGAAAGAAATTCCTGGTACATCATCGGTTGCCGGCCACGTCGCACGCCCTGGTTGTCGCGGTAGTCCGGAATGCCCGACGGGGTGCTGATGCCAGCGCCAGTCAGTACCACAAACGGCTGGTCAGCCATCAATTGCCGAAGCCGCTCGAGTTGTTCGCGCAGGAGGCTGTCGAGCATKTTCAACACTCCGGGGGAGGGCCTTGAGTGGTTGCAGCGTAGCAGACCGATCACCCGGACAGCGCGCCTGTCCGGGTGCCTACCTGTGTTTATTTACGCGCCTCCAGAATCAGGTTGAACGGGGTTTCCGTGGCCCGCCGGAACGTCTTGAACCCCGCCTCGGTGAAGACCTTGCGCAACCGCGCTTCACCGGCCTGGGCACCGAGCCCGAGGCCGACTTCCTGGGACAGCGAATTGGGCGTGCAAATGAACGTCGACGCCGCGTAGAACAGCCGTCCCACCGGGGTGATGTTGTCATCGAGCGAGTCGTTGGCGAAGGGTTCTACCAGCAACACCGCGCCGTCCGGTTTCAACGAGTCATAAGCATGTTTGGCCGCTCCCACCGGGTCGCCCATGTCGTGCAGGCAGTCGAAGTAGCAGACCAGGTCGTAGTCGTCACCGGGGTAGCTCTTGGCGGTGCCCTGGAAGAACCGTGCACGTGCGGACACGCCGCCTTCTTCGGCGCGCTGGGTGGCGACCGTGACGGAGGGTGCGTGGTAGTCGAAACCGACAAACCGCGAGTTCGGGAACGCCTGGGCCATGATCACCGTCGAGGCACCATGCCCGCAGCCGATGTCTGCCACTTTGGCGCCTTCCTCCAGCTTGGCCACCACGCCTTCGAGCGCCGGCAACCATTCGGCGATCAGGTGCGCTTTGTAACCGGGCCGGAAAAACCGTTCCGTGCCGCTGAACATGCACGGATGGTGATCGCCCCACGCCAGGGCGCCGTTGCCGCGCATGGCCTTGACCAGTTTGTCCTTGTCATGGAAAAACGACGCAACCACGCCGATACCGCCGGCCACATAAACCGGTGAATCTTCATTCGCCAACGCCAGGGCTTGCTCTTCGGGCAGGCGGAACTGGCCGTCGAGGTGTTCCCTGTAACCGGAAGCCGCGTGGGCGCTGAGCCATTCGCGCACCAGGCGAGGGTTGCAGCCGGTTTTGTCGGCGAGGGTTTCAGGGCTGATCGGCTGACTGTCGGCCATCGCCCGGTACAGGCCGAGTTCCTCGCCGAGGATGACGTTGGCGAGCATCGCCGCGCCGCCCATGTCGTTCACCAGTTTGCCCATGAAGTCATTGAGTCTGGCCTCGTCCATCACGTGTGCTCCTTTAGCAGGATCACGGTCCAGAGGCAGTATTTATCGAGGCATTCGCCTCTGGGCGGTGGTCGTTGGAATGAACAGGACGCCAAGTGCGTCCCGGGTGCATTAAGTTTAGTTCGTGGGATATGCACTGCTGTCTGGAACGACGAAAGTCCCCTGTGGGAGTGAGCCTGCTCGCGATAGCGGTGGGACAGCCAGCATCCATGTTGAATGTAAGTCCGCTATCGCGAGCAGGCTCACTCCCACAGGGGATTTGTGTTCCTCCAAGGGATTGGTGCGGTGTATCGCACTGTATCTAAACCCTCTCCCGATACAGTTTCTGCGACTGCCGGCCACTGCCGAACACAGCCCGGATACAAACCTGCGATGAACTGTAAAGGCCGTCCAGCACCCGAACACCGGTTCTGCCCAGGCATCTGATGGTCGTTGCAACAGGCGGCCGTCTTCGCTGCTGACTTCGTGAAGGGAACCTCCTGATGACTACGCTTGTATCTGAAACCAAACCCGTCGAACGCCTGCGCGTCGACCATTACACCCAAGGCATCATCGGCCCGAGCCAGCCCATGCTCGGGCCGTTGGCCGACGGTGGCACGCYGATCACCGGGACACCGCCGGGCTGCTGGGGACCGATGATTACGCCGGCCTTCGAGGGTGGCCACGAAGTGACGCAACCGGTGGCCATCGCCGGTGCGGAAGTCGGCGACGCGGTGGCGATCAAGATCAAAAGCATGCGTGTGACCTCGCTGGCGACGTCATCCGGGGTCATGAGTTTTGTCGAGGGACGCTACAACGGAGATCCGTTCGTCTCCAAATTCTGTTCCAAGTGCGGCACCGACCACCCGGCGAGCCACGTCGAAGGCATCGGCGAAGACTCGATTCGTTGCAACCACTGCGGCGCCGAAGTCAGCGCGTTTCGTTTCAGCCACGGTTACGTGATCGTGTTCGATGCGCAAAACCAGGTCAGCCTGACCGTCAATCAGGACGTCGCCATCCAACTGGCGGGCAATGCGTCCGAGATGTCGGCACTGCCGGAGTTCGCCGCCCAGCATTCGATCCTGTCGCTGGCCCGCGCTGATATCCCCGGCGTCGCCGCGCACATGCGGCCGTTCCTCGGCAACATCGGCACCACGCCGTCCCGTGATTTGCCGGACTCGCATAACTGCGCCGATTTCGGCCAATACCTGATCAATGCGCCGCACCGTTTCGGCATGACCCGCGAAGAACTGCACGCGGCGAAAACCGACGGCCACATGGACACCAACTCGATCCGCGAAGGCTGTGTGTTGATCTGTCCGGTCAAGGTACCGGGCGCCGGGGTGTACATGGGCGACATGCATGCCCAGCAGGGCAACGGCGAGATCGCCGGGCATGCCACCGATTGCTCTGGGGAAACCGAAGTGCAGGTGGAAGTGATCAAGCACCTGACGCTGGAAGGGCCGATCCTCCTGCAAAACCTTGATGACCTGCCGCCCATGGCGCGCCCGATGAGTGCACAGCAGCGGCAGAAAGTCCGCGAGCTGGGCGAACGCTGGGGGCAGTACGAGATCGAGCAGAGCGGTCCGATCACCTTTATTG
>NZ_JBFUKU010000099.1:0-18139 GCF_056400685.1 Pseudomonas sp. P5_A12
GCCTCATCGCGAGCAGGCTCGCTCCCACAAGGGGAACTTTGGTGTCTGGAAGTTGGTAGATACAAAAAAGGCGCGAACCTCACGGAACGCGCCTTTTTATTGAGCAGCGATGTATCAGCTGCCCAGTGCCTTCGACGCCAGCCAGAACAGGCCGGCTGACAGGGCCACCGTCGCAGGCAGGGTCAGGACCCAGGCCAGCAGGATCGTTTTCACCGTGCCGCCTTGCAGGCCGCTTTTATTCGCGACCATGGTGCCGGCCACGCCCGAGGACAGCACGTGGGTGGTGGACACCGGCAGGCTGAAGATATTGGCCAGGCCGATCATGCACGCGGTGGTGATCTGTGCCGACATGCCTTGGGCGTAAGTCATGCCTTGTTTGCCGATCTTCTCGCCGATGGTCAATACCACGCGCTTCCAACCCACCATGGTGCCCAGGCCCAACGCCAGTGCAACTGCCAGAATCACCCAGAACGGGGCGTATTCGGTGGTGGTGGTCAAGTCTTTGCGCAGTTTGTCCAGGTCAGCCTTTTCCCGGGCATTGAGGGTCGGTAACTTGGCGACTTTCTTTGCCGTGTCATCCAGGCAGAGCAGGTAGCGACGTACTTCGATGCGGCTTTCGGACGACAACGAGTGGTAGTCCGATACGCCTTTAAGGGTGCCAAGCAGGGCGGTGATGGTCGGTTCGGTCTGTTGCGGGTTGCAACGGAATTTCTCCGGCAGATCGCCCTCTACGCTTTTGCCCAGCGCCAGGTATTCACCCAGGGTGTCAGCGTTGCGTTTGTAGAACTGGCTCAGGTGCAGGGTTGCATCGCGAGTCCGTTCGATCTGGTAAGTCGTACTGCCCAGGTCCAGTACGAACTGTGCCGGCACGATACCGATCAACACCAGCATGATCAGGCCGATACCTTTCTGGCCATCATTGGAACCGTGTACGAAGCTCACGGCCATGGCCGAGATCACCAGGACCAGACGGTTCCAGAACGGTGGGTGCTTCTTGTCGTCGAGTTTGCGACGCTGGTCCGGTGTCTTGTGCATCTTCGACAGCGGACGCCACCATTTAAGGCCGATCAACACCAGTGCCGCGACGAGGAAGCCGGCCATAGGCGAGAACACCAGGGAGGCACCGATATCGATCGCCTTCTGCCAGTTCACGCCATCGGCCAACGGAATGTCGTTGATCAACGCGTTGGCCAGGCCGACACCGAGGATCGAACCGATCAGGGTGTGGGAGCTGGAGGCCGGGATACCGAAGTACCAGGTGCCCAGGTTCCAGGTGATGGCAGCAGCAAGCAGCGAGAACACCATGGCCAGTCCGTGACCGGTGTTCACATTGATCAGCAGTTCTACCGGCAGCAGGTGGACGATGGCATACGCCACGCCAACACCGCCCAGCAGCACGCCGAGGAAGTTGAACACACCGGAAAAGAACACCGCCAGATGAGGCGGCATGGCTTTGGTGTAGATAACAGTGGCCACCGCGTTTGCGGTGTCATGAAAGCCGTTGATGAACTCGAAGGCGAGGACAAAGGCCAGGGCGAGCAAGAGGCTCACAAGCACCCAAGCATCTAGTCCGCTGAATAAATCGATCATGAAGGTTTTCTGACCCGGTCGTAAGGGGGCGCGATTATGCCAGAAAAGACTGCTAATCAATGCACTTGCTGCTCATCGGTTACATTCTTCAACGAATTAGTCTGTGGCGACAGCCTATCTCCCAGCGTTTTACCGGGTTTTTCAAGTCATTGAATTAATGGGGAAATACCGCAGGCACAAGGGTTTCTCTCGTGAAGTCGAGAGGTTGAAAAGCCTGTGGGAAATTTCTGAGAAGAGAGTCAGAAAGGAGCCATTCACCTCGTCCGAAGGGTGAGGTGGCCGCAGCCCGCTTGTAGCGGGCGCGAAAGGCTTCATCGATGCAACCCGCTTTTAGCGGGAGCAGATGCAGACCCTTGAAAGAATCGGGCCTGGGCGTCAAGGCCCTTCGGCTTTGAGTTCCTTTTCCATCTTCTGCAATTCCTGCGTGAAGGCCTGATCCTGAACGGTGGCGCGTTTACGCCAGGGTTTACGTTCCGGTTCGGGCTGGGCGGCGTAGGTGGTGACTTCCCCGCCGTAAACTTCCTTGTAACGTTGTTCCTGGCGCTCAAGTTCCGCGCGCAGTTCGTCTTTCGTCACAGTGCTACCTGTATGAGTTGAGATTAATTCTGGTGAAACGCGCTGCATCGAATCGATTGACCACACTCGCGGAAAGGACAATGCCCAAGGCATCGTTTTACGGCATGCGAACAATGCTTCCATGTTGCAGGCGGCCACGGCACCAGAGAAAAACAGCTGACGTAGCATCAGTTACCTGTTTCAGCGAGTGCGTTGGCGGAGCATTGGAATGAGCGCCAAGCGCTTGCTGYGGGCAGCAACGATAGAATATCGGGCTGTCCAGTGGCGCAACCAGTACATAAAAACCGGGTTGCCACTGAGGTGTATTATAGCGGTCGATTCGAAGAACACTATCATTTGAGAGTTAAAAGTAGTTCTTCGTGTGTGATGCTTTTGTTACTCGCAACTTTCAACGTTAATAAGTGGGCCGATGATGTCACTTTGCGGTGATGTCTTTCTGGCGCCATGGATTCGATAAGTTAGGCCGAATACATGACTTTTCAAGTCCGTGATCGAACACAATAAAAACATCTGGTGGTTGGCGCGCAAATCAGCGGCTGCAGGCTGCGCCGTGTGCAGGGTTGATTGCGATTATCGGTCTATGGTTCGATAATCGCCCGATCTCGGCAGCTCCTGTCTTGTGTGCTGGAGCAGGGGCCGCGTGTAATAACTGCTGATCCGCCTCGGAAAGGACCTGTCATGAACGATCAAATGCGCAACTCTTTCACTTCAGTCGCGCCGCCGATTGTCGCTTCACCCGCCAAGCGAATTCAGGCCCTGACCGGCGACCCCGATTTCATGACCTCTCTGGCTCGCGGCCTGGCGGTGGTGCAAGCGTTTCAGGAGCGCAAGCGGCATCTGACCATTGCCCAGATCAGTCATCGCACGGAAATCCCGCGCGCGGCCGTGCGACGTTGCCTGCATACCTTGATCAAACTCGGCTATGCGACCACCGATGGTCGCACCTATTCGCTGCTGCCCAAAGTGTTGACCCTGGGGCATGCCTATGTGTCTTCGACGCCTCTGGCGGTGTCGGCCCAGCCRTACCTGGACCGCATGAGTGAGCAACTGCATGAGGCGTGCAACATGGCCACGCTGGAAGGCGATGACATCCTCTACATCGCGCGCTCGGCAACGACCCAACGGCTGATTTCCGTCGACCTTTCAGTGGGCGGCCGCTTGCCGGCCTATTGCACTTCAATGGGCCGGATTCTACTCGCCGCGCTGGATGACACCACACTGCGCGAATACCTCGATCATGCCGAGCTGCAGGCCAAGACCAGCCGTACCCTGCACACGCCCGAGGCGTTGCTCGAATGCCTGCAAGAAGTGCGGCAACAAGGCTGGTGCATCGTCGATCAGGAACTGGAACAAGGCCTGCGCTCGATTGCCGTGCCGGTGTACGACGCTTCTGGCCAGGTGGTGGCTGCCTTGAACGTCAGTACCCATGCGGGCCGTGTCAGCCGCAATGAGCTGGAACAGCGATTCCTGCCGGGACTGCTCAGCGCCAGCCGCGACCTCAGCGCGCAGCTCTTCGCCTAAGCCCTCTGTCTAAGATGTTCGATAAACGCACAGACTTGCGTTTATCGAATTGACGCACTTTCCCCGGGATCATTACTGTCGCGGCAGCGCCGGCCCTGGCTGGCAAAATGTCCGACTGCGTTCTTGTGTGGAATAAAAATAATGAACCAGCCCCAGTCTGCTGTAGGTAACTGCCTAGACGTGCAGTCCTTCATCAATGCTCAACCCATTTCGCGCTATCAGTGGCGAGTGGTGATCCTGTGTTTCCTGATTGTCTTCCTTGATGGCCTCGATACCGCGGCAATGGGCTTTATTGCGCCTGCGTTGTCGCAGGATTGGGGTATCGACCGCGCCAGTCTCGGCCCGGTCATGAGTGCCGCGTTGATCGGCATGGTCTTCGGCGCACTGGGTTCCGGCCCGTTGGCGGACCGTTTCGGGCGAAAAGTCGTGCTGGTGGGCGCGGTGTTGGTGTTTGGTGCCTTCAGTCTGGCGTCGGCCTACAGCACTAACGTCGATCAATTGCTGGTACTGCGTTTTCTCACCGGCCTGGGCCTTGGCGCCGGCATGCCGAACGCCACGACTTTGTTGTCGGAATACACCCCGGAGCGCAAAAAATCCCTGCTGGTCACCAGCATGTTCTGCGGCTTCAACCTCGGCATGGCCGGCGGCGGGTTTATCTCGGCCAAGCTGATCCCTGCGTTCGGCTGGCACAGCCTGTTGCTGATCGGCGGAATTCTGCCGCTGATTCTCACCGTGGTTCTGCTGTTTTGGCTGCCGGAATCGGCGCGCTATCTGGTCGTCCGTAACCGTGGCACCGACAAAGTGCGCAAGACGCTGGCACCCATCGACCCGACTGTTGTCGCTCAGGCTTCGAGCTTCAGCGTGCCGGAACTGAAAACCGTGAAAGCCCGCAACGTGTTCGCGGTGATCTTCTCGGGCACCTACAGCACCGGCACCTTATTGCTGTGGCTGACCTACTTCATGGGCCTGGTGATTGTTTACCTGTTGACCAGTTGGCTGCCGACGTTGATGCGTGACAGCGGCGCGAGCATGGAGCAGGCCGCCTTCATTGGCGCACTGTTCCAGTTTGGCGGTGTGCTGAGTGCGGTGGGCGTGGGTTGGGCGATGGACCGGTTCAATCCGCACAAGGTCATCGGCATTTTCTACCTGCTGGCCGGGGTGTTTGCCTACGCGGTGGGGCAGAGCCTGGGCAACATCACGCTGTTGGCGACGTTGGTGCTGGTGGCGGGCATGTGCGTCAACGGTGCGCAATCGGCGATGCCATCGCTGGCGGCGCGGTTTTACCCGACGCAAGGGCGGGCGACCGGTGTGTCGTGGATGCTCGGGATTGGCCGTTTCGGCGCGATTCTCGGCGCGTGGATGGGCGCGACATTGCTGGGGCTTGGTTGGAATTTCGAGCAAGTGCTGACGGCGCTGGTGATTCCGGCGGCGCTGGCGACCACGGCGGTGGTGATCAAGGGCATGGTCAGTCATGCGGATGCGACTTGAGGGCCTGATCCGCAATCTCAGGTGTCTTTGAAGGCCTCTTCGCGGGCAAGCCCACTCCCACAGTTGGTCGCGTTCTTCTGTGGGAGCGGGCTTGCCCGCGATGCTTTTGGGGTTAGGTAGGCAGATAACAATATGTTCGATAAACGAACACATAGTCGATTATCGGATTGTTTGGCGTTTTTCAGGGGCTTACTCTGCATGCACTCCGGCGCGCGCATCGCGCCTTTTTCTTCCACTGTCGGTTCATAACAAAACGGGAGCCTGCCCCATGGCTGAAATCCTTTCGCTGCACGACGCGGTGAAGCAATTCGTAAACGACGGCGATACCGTCGCACTCGAAGGCTTTACCCATCTGATTCCTACGGCGGCGGGTCATGAAATCATTCGTCAGGGCAAAAAAGACCTGACGCTGGTACGCATGACCCCGGACCTGATCTACGACCAGTTGATCGGCGCCGGTTGTGCTCGCAAATTGATTTTCTCCTGGGGTGGCAACCCGGGTGTAGGTTCGCTGCACCGTCTGCGTGATGCCGTCGAAAAGCAGTGGCCGCATGCGCTGGAGATTGAAGAACACAGCCACGCCGACCTGGCCAATGCCTACGTCGCTGGTGCCTCCGGCCTACCGTTCGCGGTACTGCGGGCCTACGCCGGTTCCGACCTGCCGAAAGTCAATCCACTGATCAAGACCGTCACCTGCCCATTTACCGGTGAAGTGTTGGCCGCCGTGCCTTCGGTTCGCCCGGACATCACGGTGATTCACGCGCAGAAAGCCGACCGCAAAGGCAACGTGCTGCTGTGGGGCATTCTCGGTGTGCAGAAAGAAGCCGCACTGGCTGCCAAGCGTTGCATCGTTACCGTCGAAGAAATCGTCGACGACCTCAATGCACCGATGAACGCTTGCGTACTGCCGACCTGGGCCTTGAGCGCAGTCTGCCATGTACCTGGCGGCGCGCACCCTTCCTACGCTCATGGTTACACCGAGCGTGATAACCGTTTCTACCAAGCCTGGGATCCGATTGCCCGCGACCGTGAAACCTTCACGGCGTGGATCAACGAATACATCCACGGCTGCGCTGACTTCAGCGAGTTCCAGGCCAAGCTGGCCGCTGCTTCGGAGGCCAAGTAATGACTTACACCACTAATGAAATGATGACCGTTGCCGCCGCTCGCCGTTTGAAGAACGGTTCGGTGTGCTTCGTCGGCATCGGCCTGCCGTCGAAAGCGGCCAACCTGGCGCGTCTGACTTCCTCGCCAGACGTCGTCCTGATCTACGAATCGGGTCCGATCGGTGCCAAGCCAAGCGTACTGCCGCTGTCGATTGGTGACGGTGAGCTGGCGGAAACCGCTGACACCGTAGTCCCGACCGGTGAGATTTTTCGCTATTGGTTGCAGGGCGGGCGCATTGACGTCGGCTTCCTCGGTGCTGCGCAAGTCGACCGTTTTGGCAACATCAACACCACCGTGGTCGGGGATTACCATGCGCCGAAAGTCCGTCTGCCGGGTGCCGGTGGCGCACCGGAAATTGCCGGTTCGGCCAAAAGCGTGCTGATCATTCTCAAGCAGTCGTCGCGTTCGTTTGTCGATAAACTCGACTTCATTACGTCGGTCGGCCATGGCGAAGGCGGTGATTCACGCAAGCGTCTCGGTCTGCCGGGCGCCGGTCCTGTGGGCATCATTACCGACCTGTGCATCATGGAACCAGAAGCCGGTACCCATGAATTTGTGGTCACTGCACTGCACCCGGGCGTAACCCGCGAGCAAGTGGTTGCCGCCACGGGATGGGCGATTCGCTTCGCTGATACGGTTGAAAACACGGCCGAGCCAACTGAGGTCGAACTCACTGCGCTTCGGGATCTGGAAGCTCGCACCGCTGCCGCCCACGGCCAAGCACCCGGAGAAGCGTGATGCGTGATGTTTATATCTGCGACGCGATTCGCACGCCTATCGGCCGTTTCGGTGGAGGTCTGTCGACGGTTCGCGCTGACGATCTGGCCGCTGTGCCGCTCAAGGCGCTGATGGAACGCAACCCGTCGGTGGACTGGAACGCGGTGGACGAGGTGTTCTTCGGCTGCGCCAACCAGGCCGGCGAAGACAACCGAAACGTCGCACGCATGGCGTTGCTGCTGGCCGGGCTGCCGGAAAGCATTCCGGGCGTCACGCTCAATCGCCTCTGCGCGTCGGGTATGGATGCCATCGGCACCGCATTCCGCGCCATCGCCAGCGGCGAAATGGAGTTGGCGATTGCCGGTGGTGTCGAGTCGATGTCCCGCGCACCGTTCGTGATGGGCAAGGCTGATGCAGCGTTCTCGCGCAACATGAAGCTGGAAGACACCACCATCGGCTGGCGCTTCATCAACCCGTTGATGAAAGCGCAATACGGTGTGGATGCGATGCCGCAGACCGCCGACAACGTGGCTGACGATTACGAAGTGTCCCGTGAAGACCAGGACGCTTTCGCAGTGCGCAGTCAGCAACGCACAGCCGCCGCGCAAGCTGCAGGATTTTTCGCCGAAGAAATCGTCGAAGTGCGGATTGCCCACAAGAAGGGTGAAACGGTCGTCACGCAGGACGAACATCCTCGCGCCGACACCACCCTGGAAATGCTGGCCAAACTCAAACCGGTCAACGGCCCCGACAAAACTGTCACCGCCGGCAACGCTTCAGGCGTGAACGATGGTGCGGCGGCGTTGATTCTGGCGTCCGCCGAAGCGGTGAAAAAACACGGACTCACCGCTCGCGCTAAAGTGCTGGGTATGGCGAGCGCCGGTGTTGCGCCTCGGGTGATGGGCATCGGCCCGGTCCCGGCGGTGCGCAAACTGACCGAACGTCTCGGCTTGGCGGTCAGCGATTTCGACGTGATCGAACTCAACGAAGCCTTCGCCAGCCAAGGTTTGGCGGTGTTGCGTGAACTGGGGCTGGCGGACGACGCAGCTCAGGTCAACCCGAACGGTGGCGCCATTGCCTTGGGCCATCCGCTGGGCATGAGCGGTGCACGTCTGGTCCTGACCGCGTTGCATCATCTGGAAAAAACCGGTGGCAAGAAAGGTCTGGCGACCATGTGCGTCGGCGTAGGCCAGGGTCTGGCGCTGGCGATCGAACGCGTCTGACACGTCGCGTCGACAAATAAGAACAGAGGAAAGCGAAATGACTGACAAGCCTGGTTACCGCCGCCCGCAGGCGGGCACTCAGCCCGACTACCTGCACCCGACGTATCAATCCACCAATCTGCGCTCGCCGTCCAAGCCGCTGGTGTATTTGCCGCACTCGCTGTCGGAAATCACCGGGCCGACCATCGGTGCCGATCGCATTAATGAGAAAGACAACGACCTGACCGCCCAACACAAGGGCGAGCCACAGGGCGAGCGCATCATCATTCACGGCCGCGTGCTGGATGAAAACGGTTTGCCGGTGCCGGGGATTCTGGTGGAAATCTGGCAGGCCAACGCTGCCGGTCGTTACAACCACGCCCGTGACCTGCATGACGCACCGCTGGACCCGAACTTCACCGGCACCGGCCGCACCGTGACCGACGCCGATGGCTGGTATCAGTTCCAGACCATCAAGCCTGGCGCCTACCCGTGGGGCAACCACCACAACGCGTGGCGCCCGGCGCACATCCATTTCTCACTGTTCGGACCGAGCATTCTGACGCGCTTGGTCACGCAGATGTATTTCCCGGGCGACCCGCTGCTGGCGTACGACCCGATCTACAACTGCGTGCCGGACACCAGTGCCAAAGAGCGTTTGATCGCGACGTTTGATCTGGAAAAAACCATCCCTTCCTATGCCCTCGGTTATCGCTGGGACATCGTCTTGCGCGGCCGCGACGCCACGCCGATGGAGAAATAAGATGACGCTGAACGCGACCACGTCCCATACCGTCGGGCCGTATTACCACATCGGCCTGACCTGGCTGAACCGCGAAGACCTGACCGTTGCACAAACCCTCGGCGAGCGCGTGGCGATCACCGGGCAAGTTGTCGATGGCAACGGCGATGTCGTCAACGATGCGATGCTGGAAGTCTGGCAGGCCAACGCCGCCGGCAAATACGACCATCCGGAAGATGATCAGGACAAACCGCTGGACCCGAACTTCGAAGGTTTTGGCCGGGTGCCGGTGGATGCCGAAGGGCGCTTTCGTTTCACCACCATCAAACCGGGCACGGTTGAAGGCCTGAAAGGCTCGACCCAGGCGCCGCACCTGGTGGTGCTGGTGTTTGCTCGCGGGTTGGTCAAGCACTTGCTGACGCGGATTTACTTTGATGGCGAACCGGCCAACGCGGCGGATCCGCTGCTGGAATGTGTTCCGGCCGAGCGTCGTAGTACGTTGCTGGCGAAGCAGGAAGCGTCGGGTGTCTATCAGTGGAATGTGATTTTGCAGGGCACTGATGCGGAGACGGTGTTCTTCGATTATTGATTAAACATTGTCCCCCTGTGGGAGCGAGCCTGCTCGCGATTGCGGAGTGTCATTGTGATCGTTCCCACGCTCTGCGTGGGAATGCCGCCATGAACGCTCCGCGTTCACTGTGACGCGGAGCGTCACGGGATGCATTTCCACGCRGAGCGTGGGAACGATCAGTGTGAATACGGCATTTGCGGAACGGGATTGTTGCGAAGTGTGTCTAGACTCTCATCGTCCCCATTGAGTGAAAAACAATGACAACGCCCACAGCTATTGCAGCTCACTACACCGGTGAAGAACGCAGCAAGCGGATCTTCGCCATTGTCGGCGCTTCGTCCGGCAACCTCGTTGAATGGTTCGACTTCTACGTCTACGCCTTTTGCGCGATCTATTTTGCGCCAGCCTTTTTCCCGTCCGACAACCCCACGGTGCAGCTGGTCAACACCGCTGGCGTATTCGCCGCCGGGTTCCTGATGCGTCCCATTGGCGGCTGGATTTTTGGCCGGCTGGCGGACAAGCACGGGCGCAAGAATTCGATGCTGATCTCGATTCTGATGATGTGCTTCGGTTCGTTGCTCATCGCTTGCCTGCCGACCTACAAGGACATCGGCGTCTGGGCCCCGATCTTGTTGCTGTTCGCGCGTTTGATTCAAGGTTTGTCGGTGGGTGGCGAGTACGGCACCACAGCGACCTACATGAGTGAAGTTGCACTCAAGGGCCAGCGCGGCTTCTTTGCTTCGTTCCAGTACGTGACGTTGATCGGCGGGCAGTTGCTGGCGGTGTCGCTGGTGGTGGTCTTGCAACAGTTCCTCAGCGAGGATGAGTTGCGTGCCTACGGCTGGCGGATTCCGTTTGTGGTCGGTGCGCTGGCCGCGCTGGTTTCGCTATACCTGCGTCGTTCGCTGAAAGAAACCAGCAGCAAGGAAATGCGCGAAAACAAGGACGCCGGCAGCATCAGTGCGCTGTTTCGCGACCATAAAGCCGCATTCATTACCGTGCTCGGTTATACCGCCGGTGGCTCGCTGATTTTCTACACCTTCACCACGTACATGCAGAAGTACCTGGTGAACACCGCCGGCATGCAGGCCAAGACCGCCAGTTACATCATGACCGGCGCGCTGTTCCTTTATATGTGCATGCAGCCGTTCTTCGGCATGCTCGCCGACAAGATCGGTCGACGAAACTCGATGCTCTGGTTCGGCGCCCTCGGGACGTTGTGCACCGTGCCGATTCTGTTGAGCCTGAAAAGCGTCAGCAGTCCGTTCCTGGCTTTTGTGCTGATTACTGTGGCGCTGGCGATCGTGAGCTTTTACACCTCGATCAGTGGCCTGGTTAAAGCCGAAATGTTCCCGCCTGAGGTACGCGCCCTGGGTGTGGGCCTGGCGTATGCGGTGGCGAATGCGATCTTCGGTGGTTCGGCGGAATACGTGGCCCTGAGCCTGAAAGCCGTGGGCATGGAAAACTCGTTTTATTGGTACGTCACGGTGATGWTGGCGGTGGCGTTCCTGTTCAGTTTGCGCCTGCCGAAACAGGCGAAGTATTTGCACCACGACCTTTGATCTTTACGCGCGGGCCTGACGGGCCCGCGCCTCCAAGGACTGTTTATGAACGAGCGACCGGGCAATCAATTGTTCGATGCCTATTTCACTGCGCGCGATATGCGTGAAGTGTTCTGCGATCAAGGCCGCGTCCAGGCCATGCTCGATTTCGAAGCCGCGCTGGCCCGGGCCGAGGCGCGTGTCGGGCTGATTCCGCCAACGGCTGTCGCCCCCATTGAAGCCGCGTGTCAGGCCGGGCATTACGACTTCGCCGCCCTCGGCGAGGCGATTGCCACGGCGGGAAATTCCGCCATCCCATTGGTCAAGGCATTGGGCAAGCAGATCGCGTCCAGTGATGCCGAAGCCGAGCGCTATGTGCATTTGGGCGCGACCAGCCAGGACGTGATGGACACCGGGCTGGTGTTGCAATTGCGCGGGGCGCTGGCGCTGATCGAAAGCGATCTCGCGCAACTGGGTGACACCCTCGCAACTCAAGCTCAACGTTATGTCGCCACACCCTTGGCCGGCCGCACGTGGTTGCAGCATGCAACACCGGTCACCCTCGGCATGAAAATCGCCGGTTGGCTGGGTGCGGTCACTCGCAGCCGTCAACGCTTGCAAGAGCTCAAGCCTCGTCTGCTGGTGCTGCAATTCGGCGGCGCCTCCGGAACCCTGGCGGCCCTCGGTGCACAGGCGATGCCGATTGCTGAAGCCTTGGCCGAGGAACTGCAACTGACCTTGCCGGATCAACCTTGGCACACCCAGCGTGATCGCCTCGTGGAGTTTGGTTCGGTGCTGGGATTGATCGCCGGCAGCCTGGGCAAACTTGGCCGCGACATCAGCCTGTTGATGCAAACCGAGGCGGGCGAAGTCTTCGAACCGTCGGCGCCGGGCAAGGGTGGTTCCTCGACCATGCCGCACAAGCGCAACCCGGTGGGTGCTGCGGTGCTGATTGGCGCTGCGACTCGCGTTCCCGGTTTGCTCTCGACCCTCTTCAGCGCGATGCCGCAGGAACACGAGCGCAGTCTCGGTTTGTGGCATGCCGAGTGGGAAACCCTGCCAGAAATTTGCTGCCTGGTGTCCGGCAGCCTCAAGCAAGCGTTGCTGGTGGCGCAGGGGCTTGAAGTGGACGCGAATCGCATGGCGCGCAACCTCGATTTGACCCAAGGCCTGGTGCTGGCCGAAGCGGTGAGCATCGTCCTCGCCCAACGGGTCGGCCGCGACACCGCGCATCATCTGTTGGAACTCTGCTGCAAACGTGCGGTGGCTGAACAGCGTCATCTGCGCGCCGTCCTCGGTGACGAGCCGCAAGTGACCGCCGAGCTTTCCGCTGCTGAACTTGATCGTCTGCTGGACCCCGCCCACTACCTCGGCCAGGCCCATACCTGGGTCGAGCGCGCGGTGGCCGAACATTCTGCATTGACTGCCTGAAGGAGATTGCTGTGGCTTTTGTACAACTCGCCGAGGGCGAACTGCACTACCAAATTCAAGGGCCGCAACTCGATGGGCCTGAGGATGCACCGGTGTTGGTGCTGTCCAACTCGCTGGGCACTGACCTGCACATGTGGGACGCGCAAATTGCGGCGTTCACCCAACACTTCCGGGTATTGCGTTTTGACACCCGTGGCCACGGCCAATCGCTGGTGACTCCGGGCCCGTACAGCATCGAGCAACTGGGCCGCGATGTGTTGGCGCTGCTGGATGCGTTGCACATTGAACGCGCGCATTTCTGTGGTCTGTCGATGGGCGGTTTGATCGGCCAATGGCTGGGGATCAATGCCGGTGATCGATTGAACAAACTGGTGGTGTGCAACACCGCCGCGAAAATCGGCGACCCGTCGATCTGGAACCCGCGCATAGAAACCGTGCTGCGCGACGGTCCGGCCGCCATGGTCGCGCTGCGCGATGCCTCGATTGCACGCTGGTTTACCCCGGACTTCGCCGAAGCCAATCCTACTGCTGCGAAGCAGATCACCGACATGCTGGCCGCCACTTCGCCTCAAGGCTACGCGGCCAATTGCGCGGCGGTGCGTGATGCCGACTTCCGTGAGCAGTTGTCCTCGATCAAGGCGCCGCTGCTGGTGATCGCCGGCACCGAAGACGCGGTCACGCCGCCGTCCGGCGGACACTTCATTCAAGAACATGTGCCGGGCGCCGAATACGCCGAGTTCTACGCTGCGCATTTGTCCAACGTCCAGGCCGGCGCTGCGTTCAGCGAGCGGGTCCTGGCGTTTTTGAACGCTCAATAAGGGGATTGTTGTGGACGAGAAACAACGTTACGACGAAGGCATGAAAGTCCGTCGCGCAGTACTCGGCGATGCTCACGTCGACCGCAGCCTGACCGCGCTGACCGAGTTCAACTCGGAGTTTCAGGAGATGATCACCCGCCACGCCTGGGGCGACATCTGGACTCGCCCGGGCCTGCCGCGCCACACCCGCAGTCTGATCACCATCTCGATGCTGATCGGCATGAACCGCAACGAAGAACTGAAACTGCACCTGCGTGCGGCCGCCAACAACGGCGTGACCCGTGGCGAGATCAAGGAAGTGATCATGCAGAGCGCGATCTACTGCGGCATCCCGGCGGCGAATGCGACGTTCCACTTGGCGGAGTCGGTTTGGGATGAGTTGGGGGTTGAATCGCGGGAGTGATCTCGGGATTTGATGGTGCCTGAACTGACGCCATCGCGGGCAAGCCACGCTCCCACAGGGGAATGCGTTTCAACTGTAGGAGCGGGCTTGCCCGCGAAGGCAATGCCATGGCCTACACAGTAGCCACAATGAAAACCCGCTTGAACGGAAACAATGTGTGCCCATCCCCCTCCTGCGGGTAATGCGCATGCAGCCGCATCATGAAGTGATAGATGAACCGCGCCTGTTCGTCATCCTTCAATCCCTGCATCACCGCCCGTAACGCCGACACCTTGATCCAGTCATAAATCGGCGACTTGCCGTCGACGATCTGTAGCTGCTCGGTTTCCCAGATATCCAGCGTGGCACACAGCGGTGCCAGCAAACGGTAGTAGTTTTCCAGCGACAACAGTGGCCGCCGCGCCATGCTCTCACGTAGCGGCAGTGTGCCCAGCGGCTGACCGTCTTGGCCGCCACTGTCGAGGGTGTCGAGCATCAGTTGATACCACACCGCATCGCGCCAATCGGGCATGTGCGCCGCCAAGCAACCACCCGGGTTCAAATGTTTGAGTAGTCGAGGCAACAGCTGTGGATGATCGTCGATGAAATGCAGCACAGCGGCGGCAAACAGCAGATCGGCCGGTTGTTCAGGCTGCCAGTTTCGTAGGTCGCACAGCTTCCATCGGGCTCTGATCGGCAAACACCTGGCCTCTTGAAGCATTTGCTCCGAACTGTCGATACCCATCAGCTGCGCGCGGGGCCAGCGTTTGGACAGAACTTGCGTCGCAATGCCGGTGCCGCAACCGAGGTCGTAGATGCGTTTGGGGTTTTTGATGTCGACACGGGCGAGCAGTTCGTTGACCGGTCGTTGCCTGAGGCGGGAGAACTGCTGGTACGCCTTGGCGTCTCAGTCGCTTTGGACGGGAGCCGATTGGAGTGGGGGGATCATGAGGTGGTCCTCTAGAGATCAAGTGGTGTCTTCCGATGACAACCTGGCTCAAGTCTTGCGGACCAACATCAACAGATAACGGAAGTGGGGAAGGTTGAACGTCGCCTGAATGCTGTCAGGTGGTTTCACTGTAATTGACCCTAAACAAACTGCCAGCCAGCCTGACAGGCGGCGCCGTCCCCTGTGGGAGCATGCCTGCTCCCACATTGTTTTCGCTGTTTACAGCAACGAAATCGGGTAGTTGATGATGATCCGGTTTTCATCGAATTCGTTGTTGCTGTAGTCGCGACGCATGGTCGAGTTGCGCCATTTGACGTTGAGGCTTTTCAACGGCCCGCTTTGCAGGGTGTAGGCCAGTTCCGATTCGCGGCCCCATTCCTTGCCGTCAGTGACGGTGCCGGTGTGGATGTTGTCGCCGCTGATGTAGCGGTTCATCAGCGTCAGACCCGGAACACCCAGGGCGACGAAGTTGTAGTCGTGGCGCACCTGCCAGGATTTTTCCTCGGCGTTGTCGTAGCTGGAGTTGTAGCTGTCGTTGGCCAGGGTGCCGCCGCTGGTGCCGTTGACGCGCATCCATTGATCGTCACCGGTGAGTTTTTGCAAGCCGACGTAGAGCGTGTGGCCACCGTGTTTGGCCGAGAGCATGGCGAACCCGGTTTTGTTGTCCAGGTCGCCTAACAGAGCGCTGCCGTTTTCTTTGCCGATGAAATAGCCAAGGTTGGCGCCAAGGACCCAGTCGCCAATCGGCTGGCTGTGGTTCAGGTTGTAATACTGTTGCTGGTAGAGGTCGCTGAGTTCTGCGTACCASGCMCCGACCTGGGTGCGTTTGTCGTTGAACGTGTATTCGCCGCCGCCGAAGTTGAAACGGTCCGAAGTGAAGGCCGCGGATTTGCCGTTCATGAACATGTCGTCCATGCTCGCATCGTTRCGCGGACTGTTCTGGCGGAACTGGCCGCCGTARATSGTCAGGCCGCTGATCTCGGTRGACGTCAGCTGCCCGCCCTGGAAGGTTTGTGGCAGCGAGCGGCCATCGTCTGAACGCAGGATCGGCAGTACTGGCATCCACTCGCCGACCTTCACTTCGGTTTTGCTCACTTTCATCTTCCCGGCCACCGCCAGACGACCAAAGTCATCGACTGGGTCGCCGTCGCTGCCAAYCGGCAGCAGCCCGGTGCCGCGCGTGCCTTTACCGCCATCAAGTTTGATCGACAACAGGCCCAGCGCATCGACGCCAAAACCCACCGGGCCCTGGGTGAACCCGGACTTGGTGTCGAGGATGAAGCTCTGCGTCCACTCCTCGGCCTTGCTCTGCGGGTTGGTCGGGTTGGTGAAGTTGCGGTTGATGTAGAAGTTACGCAGGTTGAGCGTGGCCTTGGCGTCGTCGGTGAACCCTTCGGCATGGCTGATCATCGGCAGGGCAAGGGCCAGGCCGCTGCAACCAATGAGGCTCAGGGTATGACGGCGTTTGAAAATCTGACGTGGGGTGTGGGCGGACGAATTGCGGACGAGCTTGCTCACTGTGAGGCTCCCTTGCTTTTTGTTGTTTTTATTCGTCATACGTCGTCGTACAACAATTGGGGCGGATTATTTGCGAGGGGCTGAGGGCTTGTCAATCAGAAGTTATACGATGACCTGCGATGCGATTGATTCTTGGCTTGCCCTTTGTAGGAGCGAGCCTGCTCGCGAAAGTTATCTAACATTCATCAACATTGATGTTGGCTGATAGTCCGCTATCGTCGGAACGCCGCCCGGAGCCGGCTCACTCCCACAGTGGGCGGGGGTGTCAGCTGGAAATCATCGGGGGCATTGTGCCTAAAAGGGAAACGGCTGCCACCGCGCCCATCCCCAGCATCCATTCGAGAATCACGCTGGTTTTCAGTGCCGCCAGTCGATGTTCACAGTGGTTTATGCGCAGGCGATTGAACAGCGCAAGGCCCAACATCGCGGCAATCAGCCCAACCTTGATCAACAAAATCAGCGCGAAACCGCTAAAAAACGGCGTCGGCCAAAACACGCCGGTGAGGACACGAACGTTGATCAGCCCGGTGATCAGCAACCCTGCCACCAAAGCGTAACCGACACCGCTGAAGCGCTGCAGTATCACTTTGATGGACTGCTCTGCTGGCTGGCGCAAGATCATCACCAACAGCATCAAGCCACCGAGCCAGGCGCCAACACAGGTCAGGTGCACGACCTGGTTGAGCATCAGCAACTGGCCATTGAGTCCGTCCAGCATGGCGCCGTGACCGACCGGGGCGAGGGTTACCAGCAACAGGCTGGCGAGGCCGATGCGCAGGGGTGTGTGCACACGCAATGGGCTCATCAGCAACCCCATCAACAACCCATTGAACAGCAGGTGCCAGCGCCAGACCTGACCGAAAAACGTGTTGCCCAGCACCTGGTGCAACGTCGACGGATCAAATGCCGCTTCCCTGGCCCCTGCCATGCTTGCAGTGATCAGCAACAACCAGGCAGCGCCGCTGAGCAGCGCCACGGCCGCGAGCCAGCGAGCTGTCCGCGCCAGCCGACGATCGAGCTGTGCAGCGCTGCCGTTGAGCAGCAAGGGCCTGAACGCCCACGCTCCGAACAGCATCAGAACCACGGTGAAATGCACAAAGCGACACAGCACCATCGCGCTCGTCATGAATTATTGGCCAACCTTGAAGCCGTAGGCGCCTTCGCTTTTGTGGGTGTCAACGGACACCGCATGCCATTCGACTTTATACGTACCTGCGGAAAGAGGCTCGGCAGGTGTGACGATCAGGATTTTCTTGTCGCTGCCTTCGGTGGCGAGGCTCTTCACTGGCACCGTGGCACCGTCCTTCGTGATCGTGACTTTGGTGAAAGCCGCTTCAACGCCTTCGGAAAACTCCAGGCGCAGTTGCGCAGGTGCGCTCACGGTGCTGTCCGCCGCCGGGGTCTGGCTTTTCAGATGGGCGTGGGCCCATACGGATGAAGCGGCAAGCAGCGAGCCGAGGAGGGCGGCGGTGGTCAGGGCTTTCTTGAACATCGTGAATACCTTTGGGGCAGGTTCGAAGTGGCGCCAGTTTACCCGCCGCAAGCTGAGTGTCGAAGTTTCGTTTTAGCCTGTCGCCGCGATGTAGAGCCGGATGCTAGTCTTGGTCAACGCTGGTGTCAGGGAGCCCTCATGGGCAATCACAAGATCGGGATTCGTCGCAATAACGTCGAGAAAATTCTGCTCGGGGCGGAAAAGGTCTTCGCCGAAAAAGGCTTCGGTGGCACGGCCATGGCCGACATTGCCGCCGAGGTGCAATTGCCGCGCTCCAACCTGCATTATTACTTCAGCACCAAGACCGAGCTGTACAGTGCGGTGTTGTTCGATCTGCTGGAAGTCTGGAAGCAGGACGCGCTGTGCTTCGAGATGTTCGACGATCCGCGCGTGGTGCTCAGCAGCTACATCCGCGCCAAGATGAACCACTCGCG
>NZ_JBFUKU010000100.1:0-17955 GCF_056400685.1 Pseudomonas sp. P5_A12
ATCCCGCCCCTTGAGGCGGGATTCGTCGTTTTCCGCCCCCGGAAAACGCCCCATTGCGGATTCACCGTCTATATTCCTTCTGGCCGCATGCATCCCGCCCCTTGAGGCGGGATTCGTCGTTTTCCGCCCCCGGAAAACGCCCCATTGCGGATTCACCGTCTATATTCCTTCTGGCCGCATGCGTCAGAGATCGGCTGTTTGCCCCCGACTGATTTTGCGCGGAGCACGGCCATGAGCCCACCTGACGAACCTGACGGTTTTAACCGCCGACGTGTACTGCAAGGCCTTTCGGCAGGTGCTGTCGGTGCCTGGATCAGCCCGCTATTCGCAGGGAGTAAGACCATGCCCGACACCCCGGCCGACCTCATTCTGTACAACGGACGCCTGCACACCGTTGATCGCAAAAAACCCCAGGCCAGCGCTGTCGCGATCAAGGACGGGCGCTTTGTAGTAGTTGGCAGCGATGCCCAGGCCATGGCTCTGCAAGGTCCCGGCACGAAGATCGTCGACCTGCACGGTCGCACGGTGATTCCCGGCCTCAATGACTCGCACCTGCATTTGATCCGGGGCGGCCTCAATTACAACCTCGAACTGCGCTGGGAAGGCGTGCCGTCACTGGTCGATGCCTTGCGCATGCTCAAGGACCAGGCCGATCGCACACCCACGCCGCAATGGGTGCGGGTGGTCGGCGGCTGGAACGAGTTCCAGTTTGCCGAGAAACGCCTGCCAACCCTTGATGAACTGAACAAGGCGGCGCCAGACACCCCGGTGTTCGTCCTGCACCTCTACGACCGCGCCCTGCTCAACCGCGCCGCCCTGAGAGTTGTCGGCTACACCCGCGACACGCCGAACCCGCCCGGAGGCGAGATCCAGCGCGATGCCAACGGCGATCCCACCGGCATGCTGATCGCCCGGCCGAACGCGATGATTCTTTACTCGACCCTGGCCAAGGGGCCCAAATTGCCGCTGGAGTATCAAGTCAACTCAACACGCCAGTTCATGCGCGAACTCAATCGCCTGGGCATCACCAGCGCGATCGATGCCGGCGGCGGTTATCAGAACTATCCCGACGACTATCAAGTCATCCAGCAACTGGCCAAAGACCAACAACTCACGGTGCGCATCGCCTACAACCTGTTCACCCAGAAACCCAAGGAAGAACTGACCGACTTCAAAAACTGGACCAGCACTTCTCACTACGGCCAGGGCGACGATTTCCTGCGGCACAACGGGGCCGGGGAAATGCTGGTGTTCTCGGCGGCGGACTTCGAAGACTTCCTCGAACCGCGCCCGGACTTGCCGCAAACCATGGAACAGGAACTGGAACCTGTCGTGCGGCATCTGGTGGAACAGCGTTGGCCGTTCCGTCTGCACGCGACGTACAACGAATCCATCAGCCGCATGCTCGACGTGTTCGAGAAGGTAAACCGCGACATTCCGTTCAACGGTCTGCCCTGGTTTTTCGACCACGCCGAAACCATTACGCCGCAGAACATCGAACGGGTAAAAGCCTTGGGTGGTGGCATTGCGATTCAGGACCGGATGGCGTTTCAGGGCGAGTATTTCGTCGACCGCTACGGCGCCAAAGCCGCCGAACACACTCCGCCCATCGCCCGCATGATCGCCGAGGGCCTTCCGGTTGGCGCCGGTACCGATGCCACCCGTGTCTCCAGCTACAACCCCTGGACGTCGATGTATTGGCTGGTCAGCGGCCGCACCGTCGGTGGGCTGGAGCTGTACCCGCAAGGCCTGAGCCGCGACACGGCGCTGGAATTGTTCACCCACGGCAGTGCCTGGTTCTCTTCCGAGCAGGGCAAGAAAGGCATGATTAAAGTCGGGCAACTGGCGGATTTGATTGCACTGTCGGCGGACTATTTCCACATCGAGGATGAAGCGATCAAATGGATCGAGTCAGTGCTGACCATTGTCGACGGCAAGATTGTCCACGGCACCCACGAGTTCGAAAAACTCGGGCCGCCACCGATTCCCGTGGTGCCTGAATGGTCGCCGGTCACCAAGGTGCCGGGGCACTGGAAACATCTGACGCCGATGACCGCGCAGGTCCATCAATGCGCAGGTGCCTGCGCGGTGCATGCGCACAGCCATGAACGGGCGCGGATGTCGTCAGCGCCGGTCAGTGACTTTCAGGGATTCTGGGGCGCGTTTGGCTGTTCGTGTTTTGCGTTTTGAACAGCGATCCTGCAAACACCACAATCTAGTGTGGGAGCGAGCCTGYTCGCGAAGGCAATCTGTCATTCAACATTGATGTCGACTGGCATTACGCCTTCGCGAACAGGCTCGCTCCCACAGGGGAAGTGCGTTGGGTGGGAAATCAGGGTTGTAGCAACAACGCGATCAGCGCACTCCACCCCGTCTGGTGGCTGGCCCCCATTCCACGCCCGGTTTCCCCATGAAAATACTCATGGAACAACACCAGGTCGCGGCTGGCGGGGTCTGCCTGCAACTGCGAATACGCCGCCATTGACGGCCGATCACCCGTTTCATCGCGAAGCACCAGCCTGGTCAGTCGCTGGCTCAGGCTATCGGCGACCTCTTCCAGTGACGCCAGGAACCCCGAGCCCGTAGGGTATTCCACCGAAAAATCCTGATCGTAATAACGATGAAACTCGCGCAAGGATTCGATCAGCATGTAGTTGATCGGCATCCACACCGGCCCGCGCCAGTTGGAATTGCCGCCGTACAGCCGGGATTCCGACTCTGCCGGCTCGTAATGAGCACACAGCTGGTCACCGTTGATCAGCAAGCCAAAGGGCTGTTCAGCAAAGGCCTTGGACAACGAACGAATCCCGAACGGGGAAAGAAACTCGCGTTCATCGAGCATGCGTTTGAGCAGGTCCTTGGTACGCTCGCCACGCAACAATGCCAGGAGCATCCGGTTGCCTTCGCCAGGTTCGGTCCAGCGTGAAACCAGACTGGCGAGATCCGGACGGTGACGCATGAAACCGAGCAAACGCTCACGCAACCCGGGTAAACCTTCATGCTCGTGCTGCTCCAGCACTTGCACAGCAAACAGCGGCATCAGGCCGACAATCGAGCGTAAACGCAGCGGCTCGTTCACACCATCGGGTCGGTGCAATACGTCATAGAAAAACTGGTCCTGCTCGTCCCACAACCCTTCGGCATCGGAGTCGACCCGATTGATTGCCCCGGCGATGTAAAGGAAATGCTCGAAGAACTTCACCGCAATGTCGACGTACACACTGTTGCGCTTGGCCAGCTCCAGCGCGATGCGCATCAAGTCCAGCGCATAAGCGGCGACCCACGCCGTGCCGTCGGCCTGATCCAGTTGGTAACCGGGTGGCAACAATGCCGAACGGTCGAACAACGCGATGTTGTCCAGCCCCAGAAATCCACCCTGGAACAGGTTGCGGCCTTCCGCATCCTTACGGTTGACCCACCAGGAAAAATTCAGCAGCAGTTTGTGGAATATCCGCTCAAGGAAGTCCATGTCGCCGACGCCCGTCAGCGCCTTGTCTTGCTGATACACCCGCCAACAGGCCCAGGCATGCACCGGCGGGTTGGCGTCGTCAAAACGCCATTCGTAGGCCGGTAACTGGCCGTTGGGATGCATGAAGCGGTCTTTGACCAGCAGCAATAATTGATGCTTGGCGAAGCCAGGGTCGATAAGCGCAAAAGCCACGGCCTGAAAGCCCAGATCCCACGAGGCGTACCACGGGTATTCCCAAGTGTCTGGCATTGAGACGATGTCGAAATTCGACAGGTGTCGCCAATGCGTATTGCGAATGTGCGAACGCCCGGCAGGCGGTGAAGGTTGCGCCGGATCGCCGTCGAGCCACTGATTGACGTCGAAGTAATACAGCTGTTTCGACCAGAGCAACCCGGCCAGCGCCTGACGCTGAACATTGCGCGCATCCGCATCGACAATGTGGGTTTGCAGGGCTGCGTAAAAATCATCGGCTTCAGCGCGACGCCGCTCGAACAGGTTTGTGGCATTGATCCGAGCCGCGCCGATCGGGGCAAAACGCAGGTAAACGCATCGGCTTTGGCCAGCCTCGAACGTCAGGGTGAAATGCGCTGCCACCCGGGTTCCAGTGTCATGGCGAATGGCATTGTTGTTACCGTTGACCAGAAAATCATTGATGCCGTCCTTGAAGGGACCGCTCGCCCCCACGCCATTCAGTTTGGGGAAGTTGGTTTCGTTGTTGCAGAACAGCCATTGGCAGTCTTCCTCGCCCCAGGCGCTGGCCTGCCGGTTGGCGAGTTGCGGGTGTCGGGCCAGAACCTCATCGCCCCTAAGCGTGAGGCTTGGTTGCTGCACGTGCGCCGCCCAACTCCAGGTGTTACGAGCCCATAGCTGCGGCAAGACGTGCAGTCGTGCTGGCTGATCGGATCGGTTGTGCACGGTGACGCGCATGAAGATGTCATCTGCCTCGTGCTTGGAGTACTCCACCGTCACGTCGAAATAGCGGTTGTCTTCAAACACACCGGTGTCGAGGATTTCAAACTCGGTATCGGCCAAGCCACGGCGGGCATTTTCGGCCACCAGGTCGGCGTAGGGGAATTCGGCCTGCGGGTATTTGTAGAGCATGCGCATGTAGGCATGACTGGGCACGCCATCGACGTAGAAATACAGCTCTTTGACGTCCTCGCCGTGATTGCCTTCAGCGTTGTTCAAGCCAAATAGACGCTCTTTGAGAATCGGGTCACGCTCATTCCATAAGCCCAGCCCCAGACACCAGTGCTGAGCCTTGTCGCAAAATCCGGCAAGCCCGTCCTCGCCCCACCGATAGGCCCGGCTGCGGGCGTGTTCATGAGGAAAATAGCGCCAGGCATCGCCGTCGGCGCTGTAGTCTTCGCGCACCGTGCCCCATTCGCGTTCGCTCAAGTAAGGCCCCCATTCGCGCCACGCCTCGGCATCAACGCCAGCCAGACGCTGGCCTTCGGTCGTGTCGAGGATGTTTGATGCGTGCTTTGCCGTCATGGGTGGCCGCCGTTGGGCTAGAGACGGTTGCAGTGTAGTGCGTTGGCACGCTCCCTATCTGAACACCCCCTGTAACAGCTGGCGAAGCCTGCGTCGGCCGCATCCGTCTACAATGCCTGAACTTCCCGCACCGGCTGCCCCATGGACATCGATCTCGCCCGCACCTTTCTGGAAATCGTCCGCCACGGCAGCCTCGCTGCGGCGGCCGAGAAGCTCCATGTCACCCAGACCGCGATCACTGCGCGTGTGCAAAAGCTTGAAAGCCATCTGGGCAGCACGCTGTTCGTGCGCAACCGCGCCGGCGCGCGTCTGACGCCCAATGGCGAGGCTTTTGTGGTGTACGCCAATCAACTGGTCGAGACCTGGGAAGCGGCACGCCGGGATTTGCCGCTGCCTGAGGGTTACCGCGACGTGCTGCACATCGGTGGTGAGGTCAGCCTGTGCAATCCGTTGATGCTCCGTTGGGCCGGTGAACTGCGCGAAAAGATTCCCAGCCACGCCCTGCGCATGGAAATCCGCGACGGCGAAACCCTCTTGCGGCAACTGGAGCTGGGTGTGCTCGATGCCGCGCTGGTCTATCAGCCGGAATACTGGCCGCGCCTGCAAGTCGAGCAGGTGCTGGAAGAAAAGCTGGTGCTGGTACGGTTGGCCAGCAAACCCGACCCATACGTGTACATCGACTGGGGCCCGGATTTCCGTCGCCAGCACGATGCGGCGCTGCCGGAAAAAGCCAAAGCCGCGTTGAGCTTCAACCTCGGCCCACTCGGCTTGCAGTACATCCTGGAAAACGGTGGCAGCGGCTACTTCCGCACACGCGTGGTCCAGAGTTATGTGCAAAGCGGTGTACTGGAACCCGTACCCAAGGCCCCGGAATTCAATTACCCGACCTACCTGGTGTATTCGCGCGATCGTGACTCGGTCACCCTGCAAAGGGCGTTCGATTTGCTGCGTGAGGTGATCCAGTCCGATGAGGACTGGTCACAGCGCTGGAATCCACTGAGCTGACCACACCGGATCATGGCGTTTGTGTCCTCTAGTTGCGCAAGCCTTTGCGGGCAGATCAGCTAATCTGCTGGCTATAACAATAACCAGAGGTGAGCGCAGTGAGGCAGACCATCCAGGCATTCCGCAGCCGCTATCGCGCCGACATTCATCCCCTCTACAACCCATGGCTGCATGGCACTTTTGTGCTGATTTTCGGGGTGCTGGCCATCGACGGATTCTGGAGCAGCGTGCATCAGGTCAAGCCGCTGGAATGGCTGGCGGTGCCGATCACGCTGTTGTTCTTCAACTTCGGCGTCTACGGGGTGCATCGACATCTGGGGCATCACAAAAAGAGCTTTGCGCGGATGTTCTACGCCCGCCATGCCGGCGACCATCACAGCTTTTTCGCACCCGGCCACATGACCTACGACAGCGCCCGGGACTGGCGAGTAATTTTGTTTCCAGCCTGGCTGATCGTGGTGTCCACCAGCTTCATTGCCCTGCCCCTGTGGTGGCTACCTCAACAGTTCAATACCAACGTCGCCGGTCTGGTGGGCGGCTGTCTGGTCCTCGGCTACCTGACCTATGAAGTGTTTCATGCCTGCGAGCACTTGCCGCCCGGCAACCCGGTCACGCGCTTGCCGTGGATTCGTCAGATGCGCCGCCTGCATGAATTGCATCACCGCCGCGAACTGATGCAGGAGCGCAATTTCAACATCGTGTTTCCGCTGATGGATTACCTGTTCGGCACCCTTTACGTGGAACCGGATCATGCCCCCCCTGCCTTTGACGAGAACGCCCATGACTCGCATGCAGCACCAGATCGCTATCCCAGGAAACCCGATTGACGAGCCCAATCAGCTGTTGCTCAAACAGCGCATCGAGCGTGAATCCGCTGAATCGATGCTGGCCTTGCGGGAAACCGCGCAAAAACAACTGACACCCGCCGGAGCCAGCGTGTGAGAAAAATCATCAAGTTCCGACATCTGCTGGCACTGCTCTTGATTGCCCTTTGCGTCTTCCTGTTGCTGTTTCCGACCAAGGTGCAACCGGTCGCCTGGAATCCGCCACCGGCGCCCTCCCTCACCAGCGGCGTCTACGCCGACAATCAGCGCCTCAAAGGCGTGGAGCGTGTCGGCCCCGCTGATATTGCGGGGCCGGAAGCGCTATTGCTGGAGAGCAACATGCTGATCACCGGACTGCATGACGGCAAGTTGATCCACACGAGCATCGATGGCAATGAAACCAAAGTGCTGGCCGATACCGGCGGCAGACCGCTGGGTCTGGCGCGTCACCCCAATGGTTTGCTGGTGATCGCGGACGGCGTCAAGGGTCTGCTGTCGCTGGATGCTCAAGGCCAATTGATACCTCTGACCACCACCGCTGGCGGCGTGCCGTTTGGTTTTACCGATGACGTGGCCATCGACACGGAGGGGCATTTCGCCTATTTCAGCGACGCCTCCAGCCGATGGGGCTACGGCAAGGATGGCGATGCGATAATCGAGCACGGTGGTGACGGTCGATTGCTGCGGTATGACTTCCAGACTGGGAAAACCACCGTGTTGCTGGACAAACTGGAGTTCGCCAACGGCGTCACGCTGGGGCCTGATGACAGCTTTGTACTGGTCAACGAAACCGGCGCCTACCGGATCAGCCGCTATTGGCTGACAGGGCCGAAAGCCGGCACGCATGACCTGTTTATCGATAACTTGCCGGGGCTGCCGGACAACCTTGCGTTCAATGGTCGCGATCGCTTCTGGGTGGCGCTCTATGCGCCGCGTAACGGGCTGCTCGACCGTACGGCGCCGCACCCTTTCGTGCGCAAGATGATTGCTCGGGCGATGACGGTGCTTCCTGAACCGGTGGAAAAACGCGCCTTTGTCTTGGGGCTGGACCTGGACGGCAAGGTGATTGCCAATCTGCAGGACGCCAGCACCGGTAATTATTCACCGATCACGACGGTGCGTGAGTATGGGGATTGGCTGTATTTCGGGTCGCTGAAAGCCATGAACATGGCGCGGTTACCGCTCGCCACCGCCCTCCAGCAATAACAAACATCAAACTGTGRGAGCGAGCCTGCTCGCGAAGGCGTCGTGTCAGTCGATAAAAATATTGAATGACAAGGCGTCTTCGCGAGCAGGCTCGCTCYCACAGTGTGTTTGCAGGTTATTCAGGATCTGCGTCGTCAGCTGTTTCTTCATTCACGCGTTCAGGGTCGCCATCCTCAGGATCCGGTTCGGTTTCGATGTCGTACGGGTCGGGCTCAGGACCCGTCGGCATCGGGTCATACCCGCCCTCCTCTTCACTCGGAAATCCGGGATTAGACATAAGGCACCTCTCAGGGAATCATTAATGATGACTCGTCACTTACGAGGTGCCGGTTTTCACCCCATTCCAGATTTTTTGACACCGGTCGTCGGTGGCTAGAAACGGCGCGTCAGGACGATGCCTGCAATTGTTGGACGATCTTGTCCTTGACCTGCAAGCGCTTCTCCTTGAGCTTCTTCAACACGTCATCACTGGGCGCATCGGATGACGCGGTCTCGGCCTTCACCACTTCAGCGTCCGCCTGGGAATATTTATTGATCAGTGAATCCAGTAACGGATCCTTGGTGCGTTTTTGCTGGATCTCTTCCTTTGAAACCTTCAAGTCCTGAAACAGGTCATGGGGCACCGGCATGGAACACCTCCGTTTTGATGATCGGAAGCAAACGCGATCGATTGCGTTCACCAACTATCAGAATGGCCTTGGTTTGAGGGTTCTGTCGACCACCTGTCAGACCAGCGGTGCCCGTTCGTCGTCCCGTCGCAAATACGATAAAACCTTTGCCCAAACCCCGGCCTCCACAGATTAACGATCACTGGATCGCTTTCAAAAACCTGTGTGGAGAATAACCAATGGACGGATTCACCCTGCGCCACCTGGCCCTGGCCGTCGCCTTGAGCACCAGCATGGGCTCGGCACTTGCCGCCACCTCCAATGATTTCGTCGACAGTGCAGCCGCGGGCGGCATTGCAGAGATCGAAACCAGTCGTTTAGCGCTGGAAAAAAGTAAGTCGGCCGACGTAAAGGCGTTTGCCAACATGATGATCACCGATCATTCGAAGGCCAACGACAAACTGGCAGCCCTGGCGAAAAAGCATGACATCGAGGTGCCGGACACGACCACGCTGGTCAAACAGGCCAAGGAGCAAATCCTCGACATGCGCGATGAGTCCTTTGACGCGGCGTATGCGAACAATCAGGTCAAAGCTCACGAAGACACCATCGAGCTGTTCAAAAAAGAAGCCAATACGGTGACGGATGACAAGGAGAAAGGCGCCACCGCGTTAAAAGGCTTTGCCCAGCAAATGCTGCCCGCCCTTGAAAAACACCTGGCCATGGCGAAAAAACTCCAGGCCGCCCATCCTGATAAATGACTCAACTGGAAGACCGCTGATGCGGTCTTCTTTTTGGCTACTTGAATGGTCTTGGCCCTCTCGGTTCCCAGTCAAAAAATCACCACTTGGAGCAGTGCCGACTAGAGTTACCGGGCAACTTACGGTCGCAATGAAAAAAACCTGCGCAAAACGAACAACTATTTCATTCGGCAAAGGTCACTGACTTCACGCCGGTCGTTTTTCAATGGAACCGGCAGAGACTCATTCAGGAGCACATGGACATGGCAGCACTGCAAATCAGCACACTCGATGCGATGAAAAATAACCAGACGCAACTGCTCACCGAATGGATCAAGGGCCTGGAAGCCAATGGCGCCAATCGCAACCTCAAAGAACACGACCTCAAGCAGCAAACCGCAGAGTTCCTGCACCTGGTAGTCAGCGGGCTGGAAAACGGCAACGGGCAGAATGTCTCTGCGCCAGGTTGGGACGAAGCGCGCCAGTTCCTTGAAAAGCTCTCCAACAGTCGCGCCCTGCTCGGCCAGGATTCCCACCAGACCGCCAGCTTCATCTTTTCGCTAAAAGGCCCGCTGTTTGGCCTGCTGCAAAGCCATTACCAAGACAGCCCGGCCGTGCTCGCCGAGCAGCTCTGGGAAGTCTCCGAACTGCTCGATGCGCTCGGCATGCACACCATCCGCACCTTCCAGAAGTCTCGTGAAGCGGTGATCAAGCGCCAGCAAGAAGAACTGCTGGAACTCTCCACGCCGGTGGTCAAGCTGTGGGACGGCGTACTCGCGCTGCCGATGATTGGCACGCTGGACTCGCAACGCACCCAGGTGGTGATGGAATCGCTGCTGCAACGGATCGTCGATACCGGCTCGGAAATCGCCATCATCGACATCACCGGCGTACCGACTGTCGATACCCTGGTGGCGCAACACCTGCTCAAAACCGTCACCGCCATTCGCCTGATGGGTGCTGATTGCATTATCAGCGGTGTGCGTCCGCAGATTGCCCAGACCATCGTGCACCTGGGCCTGGACCTGCAAGGCGTGGTCACCAAGGCCAACCTGGCCGATGCCCTGAAACTGGCCCTGACCCGCCTGGGACTCACCGTCAGCAAGACGGTATAAGCCCATGGATCGAATTCCTATTCTGCAGATGGGCGACTTTCTGCTGGTGACCATTCAGGTCGACATGCACGACCAGCTCGCCCTGACCCTTCAGGACGATCTGTCCGAGCGCATCAGCAAAACATCAGCGCGCGGCGTGTTGATCGACATTTCCGCGCTGGACATGGTCGATTCGTTCATTGGTCGGATGATCGGCACCATTTCCGGCCTGTCGAAAATCATGGATGCCGAAACCGTGCTTGTAGGCATGCAGCCTGCCGTGGCGATCACCCTGGTCGAGCTGGGCCTGACCCTGCCCGGCGTCAGTACCGCGCTGAACGTCGAGCGTGGAATGAAACTGCTGCATGAACGAGTACGCGAGCAATGACCCTGCGCAGCAGCGGCACTCATCCGATTCACATTGAGCAGGACGTGGTCATGGCCCGGCAGACCGCGCGCAAGCTGGCGACCGAGTGCGGCATGCGCCTGATCGACCTGACCAAAATGGTGACCGCCGTCAGCGAGCTGGCGCGTAACACCATGGTCTATGGCGGTGGCGGCGACATGGACTGGCAGATCCTCGACGAAAACTCGCGGGTGGGCTTGCGCCTGACCTTTCGCGACGAAGGGCCGGGCATTCCTGATATCAAACTGGCAATGACCGACGGCTGGACCTCCGGCAGCGGCCTGGGCCTGGGCCTGACCGGGGCCAAGCGCCTGGTGGATGAATTCGAACTCGACACCGCGCCCGGCCAAGGCACTCGCATAACGATCACCCGATGGACATGAACATTACAGGCACCCTGACCGACGTCCTGTTGATCGAAGACAGCAGCCAGATCGGCCATGCCCGGCGCACCGCGCAGAAACTCGCTGAACAMATCGGCTTCGACGCTACCGATGCCGGACGTGTGGCACTGGTGGCCACGGAGCTTGCCAGCAACCTGCTCAAGCATGCCGCCCGTGGCGAACTGCACCTGCGGACCCTGCCATTCAAAAACGGTCAAGGGATCGAGATGCTGGCGGTGGATCGCGCGCAGGGCTTTGATGTGCAGGCGTGTCTGGCGGACGGTTTTTCCACCGGAGGTACTCAGGGCATTGGCCTGGGTGCGGTGTCGCGCCAGACTGACGTGTTCGATGTGTACGCCGATTCCCGGGGCGCCGTGCTGTTGGCCCGCTTGTATCCGCGCACCCACACAGTGGCGGACCTGCGATTGGGCGTCAGCCAGCACTCGCTGGCCCGTGACCCGGCGTGCGGTGATGTCTGGCACCTGGCGTTTGACGGGCCGAACCTCAGCGCGTTGGTGATCGACGGCCTGGGCCATGGCGAAGACGCCGAACACGCCGCCCGCGCCGGTGAAAAAGCCTTTGCGCGAACGCCGTTCGCCTCGCCAGTGCTGCTGCTCGAAGACATTCACCAGGCCATGATCGGAACCCGTGGCGGCGCGTTGGCGGTTGCGCAGTTCGACGCGCAGCGCGACAAACTGACGTTCACTGGTATCGGCAACATCGGTGCCAGCCTGATCGCCCCCGACAAATCCCGTGGCCTGGCGTCCCATCCCGGCATCGTTGGCGGGCAGTATCGAAAAGCCCAACCCTTTGACTATGTTCACGTGAACGGACAACTATTGATCATGTACAGCGACGGCCTACAGTCCCGATGGAACTTGCATGACTACCCCGGCCTGGTGCACCGCCATCCGGCCGTGATAGCCGCCGTCCTGCACCGTGATTTCTGTCGCGGCCGGGACGATGTGACGGTATTGGTCGTTGCCCTGGAGGCCGCCCATGGCTGAGTCACCCACGCTCGCGCCGGACGACCCCTCGGCATTGATTGCACGCTTGCAGAATGAAACCGCCGCCCTGCGCGAAGAGCTTGATGAAACCAATCAGGGCGTGCTCGCGCTGTACGCCGAACTCGACAACCAGGCCGAAGAATTGCGTCAGGCCTCGGACCTGAAAAGCCGTTTCCTGTCGTACATGAGCCACGAATTTCGCACGCCACTGGGCTCGATCCTGAGCATCGCCAGCCTGCTGAGCGATGAACTCGACGGCCCGCTAAGCCCCGAGCAACACAAGCAGGTCTCCTTCGTCAGCACCGCCGCCCGGGAGTTGAGCGACATGGTCGACGACTTGCTGGACCTGGCGAAAATCGAGGCCGGGCGCATCAGCATTTCACCGGCCTGGTTCGACATGCTGGACTTGTTCGCCGCCCTGCGCGGCATGTTTCGTCCGATTGTCGACGCCAGCGCCGTGGATCTGATCTTCGAAGAGCCGGTCGGTTTGCCGCGTTTGTTCACCGACGACAAAAAGCTCGCACAGATCCTGCGCAACTTCATCGCCAATTCGCTGAAGTTCACCACCCGCGGTGAGGTGCGGGTGTCGGCGAGGCTCGAAGGCACGAACTTCGTACGCTTTGCCGTCAGCGACACCGGAATTGGTATCGCTGCCGAGCTACATGGCGCATTGTTCGAGGACTTCTCCCAAGTCGATTCGCCCTTGCAAAAGCGCTTGCGCGGCACCGGCCTAGGATTGTCATTGTGCAAACGCTTTGCCGCGTTGCTGGGCGGCGAAGTCGGGGTCGAGAGTACACCGGGGGTCGGTTCGACCTTTTTCGTGATCATCCCGCTGGCCATCGCCATGGAGCCTGCCGATGAAACGTGACATCCACCTGCTGATCGTCGACGACAACGTTGCGACGCGCTACGCCCTGCGCCGACGCCTGGAGTCCCACGGCTACACCGTGCTCGAAGCCGGGACCGGCGGTGATGGCCTGGCGCTGATCGACAGCGAAACGATCGACGCGCTGATTCTGGACGTCAACCTGCCGGACATGAGCGGTTTCGACATCGTGCGCAAGCTGCGATCCGAGCCCGCCACCGCCCTGTTGCCGGTTATTCACGTATCGGCCGCCTCGATCCAGACCGGCGACATCATCACGGGGCTGGACGCCGGTGCCGATGCCTACCTGATCCACCCCGTGGACCCGGACGTGCTGCTGGCGACCCTGCGCACCTTGCTGCGGGTGCGCGACACCGAAAACGCCCTGCGTGAGAGTGAAGCGCGGTTCCGCGAGATTTTCGTCAATGTGTCGGCGCCCATCGCGGTGCTGGATGCCGATTTCAAAGTACACGAGTGCAACCACGCTTTTGCCCGGCTGATTCAGGACAATCTCGACCCGGACACCTTGGGTGAATGCTTCGCCGAAGACCAGGATGCCGTCATCGAGGAACTGCGCCTGCGCCTGCTCGCTGGCGAGCGCTGGAAAGGCATTTTGAACCTGCGGGTGGAGGGTGAGCTACGGGAAACCGAGTGGCAGATTTCGCCCTATCGCACACCGGGGTTAAGCCTTCTGTTCGTCGAAGACGTCACCGAACACCGCCACCGCGAACGCTCGCACCTGGCGCGACTTGACGACGCCACCTCGCAGCTGGAACGTGAAATCGCCGAGCGCGTGCGCACCGAAGCCCAGTTGCTGCAAGTGCAGAAAATGGACGCGCTGGGCAAGTTGACCGGTGGCATCGCCCATGACTTCAACAACCTGCTGACCGGCATCATCACCAGCCTGGAACTGATCCAGAAACGCGTCGCCGATGCGCGCACCGACAAGGTTCAGTTCTATGCCGACGCGGCGTTGAACTCGGCCATGAGCGCCGCCGCGCTGACCCATCGCTTGCTGGCCTTTGCTCGCCAGCAACCGCTCGATACGCGGCCGGTGGACATCAACGAACACATCCGCTCCCTCGAAGAATTACTGGTGCGTACCATTGGCGAACACATCGCCCTGAAACTCGAATTGACCTCCAAAGCCGCGATTGCGCTGGTCGACCCGATTCAGTTGGAAAGCGCCGTGCTCAACCTGGTGATCAACGCCCGCGATGCCTTGCCCCAAGGCGGGAATATCTGGGTCAGCACTTACGCGGCGTATTCCCACGGCGACCTGAAACTGGCGGATGGCGCCTACGTCGCGCTGTCGGTGCGTGATGACGGTACCGGTATCGAGCACAGTGTGATCGACAAGGTATTCGACCCGTTTTTCACCACCAAACCGCTGGGCCAGGGCACTGGTCTGGGCCTGTCGAGCATTTACGGGTTTGCCCGGCAATCGGGGGGTGATGCGCACATCCGCAGCGTGGCCCGACGCGGCACCGAGGTGACCATCATGCTGCCGGCCAGTTCGGACCCGAGCTCGGCTGACGTTGTGTCAGATGCGGTGGATCATCAAGGTTCGGGCGAGCATGTGCTGATTGTCGAGGACATGCCTTCGGTGCGCATGTTCGTCGCCGAGGTGCTGGTGGATGCCGGATATCGCTGCACCCAGGCGGGCGACATCGAAGCCGCCCTTGAGCGCCTGCAAAACGATCCGTCGATTGATCTAATGCTGACGGATGTTGGCCTGCCACGCATGAACGGCCGGGAACTGGCGGATGTCGCCCGCGGATGGCGTGAGGGATTGCCGATCCTGTTCATGACCGGATATGCGGAAAACGCGATCAACCGGCAGGTGTTTTTGGGGGATGGCATGGAGATGCTGATCAAGCCGTTTCAGATCAGTGAACTGTTGGACAAAGTCAGACGCACCCTGGACTGCGCCTGACAGTCCGCCTTCGCGGGCAAGCCCGCTCCTACACTGAATCTGCGGCGTTCACAAATCCCCTGTGGGAGCGAGCTTGCTCGCGATAGGGCCAGCACAAACAACACATCAAACCCTGCCAAGCACACGTCCCAAAAACGGCGCTGTCCTGCTTTTCTTGCTTCTGGCCACTGTCTGCGGCGCGCCAGCAACAACGATTTTCCCACCCTGATCCCCCGCCCCCGGCCCGATGTCGATCACCCAGTCACTCTGCGCCACCACGCGCATTTCATGCTCGACCACTATCACCGTATGCCCCGCCACCACCAGCGTATTCAACTGTTCCAGCAACCGGTCAACGTCCCGCGGATGCAATCCCGTGGTCGGTTCGTCAAGCACATACAGCGTCGCTCCCCGTTGATTGCGTTGCAGCTCGGTCGCCAGTTTGATGCGCTGCGCTTCACCGCCGGACAACTCGGTCGCAGGCTGTCCCAGGCGCAAATACCCCAAGCCAATATCCCGCAGCACCTCCAGCGAGCGGCGAATGCCCGGCTGCTCGGCGAACACCGTGACGGCTTCATCCACCGTCAACCCCAACACTTGGGCGATGTTCAACCCTTGCCAGGTGATCGCCAGCGTTTCAGGGTTGTAGCGCGCGCCGTGGCACGTCGGGCATGGCGCATAAACGCTGGGCATGAATAACAATTCGACGCTGACAAAGCCTTCCCCTTCGCAGGTCGGACAACGGCCCTTGGCGACTTTGAACGAGAATTGCCCGGCGTCGTAGCCCTCGGCCTGGGCCTCGGGGGTCGCGGCGTACAGCTTGCGCACGTTGTCGAACAGCCCGGTGTAGGTCGCCAGATTGGAGCGTGGCGTGCGGCCAATGGGTTTTTGATCGACCTGCACCAGGCGCTTGATCGAGGCCAGCCCCGCCGTGACCTGACCGCCACTGACTTGCGGTGCATCGTCCTCAAGGCTCAATGCTTCGGCTTCGCTGTCGCTGGCGGCCCGTCCCAAATGGGCACCGACCAACTCCAGCAGCGCCTGGCTGACCAGGCTCGATTTGCCGGAACCGGATACACCCGTTACGGCGGTGAAGCAACCCAGCGGAAACTCGACGCTGAGGTTGTTCAGGTTGTTGCGGGTGATGCCCTCCAGGCGCAGCCAATCGGTGGCCTTGCGACTGGCGCGAGGTTGGGTGATGTGTTCGGCGAATAGATAGGCGCGGGTCTGCGAGTTCGCCACTTCGGCCAATCCTGACGGCGGACCGCTGTAGAGGATCTGGCCGCCGTGCTCGCCCGCCGCCGGACCGACGTCAATCAACCAGTCGGCGCGGCGCATGGTGTCCAGGTCATGCTCAACCACAAACAGCGTATTGCCGGCGGCCTTCAAGCGTTGCAGCGCTTCAAACAACGCCTCGCCGTCCGCCGGGTGCAGGCCAGCCGAAGGCTCATCCAGGACGTAGATCACACCGAACAGTTGCGAGCCCAATTGCGTCGCCAGGCGCAGTCGCTGCAATTCGCCGGAGGACAGCGTCGGCGTGCTGCGTTCCAGCGCCAGATAACCGAGCCCCAGGTCCGTGAGGGTGCTTACCCGCTCCAGCAAATCCTGGGCGATCCGTTGCGCAGCCAGGCGTTTTTCCACCGACAAATTAGGCGTGTGACGCACGTCCGGCGCGTTGGCATGACCGCTGGCACCGTGGGCGACTCGCTCTTCGCGGGCCTCACGGGTTTGCCGGTGGGTCAACACGTCACCCGCCTCTTCGGCCTGCTCAAGGTAACTGTGCGCGGCCACGGGTTTCAGCACAGCGGCCACTTGCAGCAGCGACATCTGCGATAACTCACCGATGTCGTAGCCCGCGAACGTCACCGACAACGCCTCGCGCTTGAGCCGTTTGCCGTCACATAACGGGCAAGGGCTGCCAAGCATGAATTGCGAAACGCGCTTCTTCATCAGCGCACTTTGGGAATGGGTGAAGGTGTGCAGGATGTAGCGTCGGGCGCCGGTGAAGGTGCCCTGATAACTGGGCTCCATCTTGCGTTTGAGCGCGACTCTGGTTTCGTCCGGGGTGAGTCCGGCATACACCGGCACTGTCGGTGTTTCTTCGGTGAAGAGGATCCAGTCGCGCTGTTTTTTCGGCAGATCGCGCCAGGGTTTGTCGACGTCGTAGCCCATGGTCACGAGGATGTCGCGCAGGTTCTGTCCCTGCCAGGCCGTGGGCCAGGAAGCGACTGCGCGCTGGCGGATGGTCAGGCTCGGGTCGGGCACCATCAGCGCTTCAGTGACATCGTAAACCCGTCCCAACCCATGACACTCCGGGCACGCGCCTTGCGGGGTATTGGGTGAGAAGTCTTCGGCATACAACATCGCCTGCCCCGGCGGATAGCTGCCGGCCCGGGAGTTCAGCATGCGGATCAGGCTCGACAGCGTCGTCACGCTGCCCACCGAAGAACGGGTGCTCGGCGTGCCCCGCTGTTGCTGCAAGGCCACGGCGGGCGGCAGGCCTTCGATGGAGTCGACATCCGGTACGCCGACCTGATCGATCAGCCGTCGCGCATAAGGCGCCACCGACTCGAAATAGCGGCGCTGCGCTTCGGCGTAGAGGGTCGAAAACGCCAGTGAAGACTTGCCCGAGCCGGAGACACCGGTGAACACCACCAGCGCATCGCGCGGAATGTCGACGTCGATGTTCTTGAGGTTGTGTTCCCGGGCGCCGCGCACCCTGACCATGCCTGAGGGAGGGTTAGATGTGTGCTTTGGGGGCATCTGGAAACCTTAATGAAATAGCGGAAAACACACATAACCCCTGTGGGAGCGAGCCTGCTCGCGATGGCGTARTATCAGCCGACATAAATGTTTAATGACACACCGCTATCGCGAGCAGGCTCGCTCCCACAGGGGATCTCAGTGCATCTTCCACGGGGGGATTAACCATTGAGGAC
>NZ_JBFUKU010000101.1:0-17940 GCF_056400685.1 Pseudomonas sp. P5_A12
CAATTGCAGGACGCCAAGGACGCCGCCGACGATGCCAATCGTGCGAAAACTACCTTTCTGGCGACCATGAGCCACGAAATCCGTACGCCAATGAATGCCCTGATCGGCATGCTCGAAATTGCCGGGATGCGGGCAAAAGAGGGCGTCGCCGACAGTTCTGCACTGGAGGTAGCGTCCACGGCAGCGCAACAGATACTGGCATTGATCGGCGATATCCTGGACATCGCCCGCATCGAATCCGGGCATTTATCCCTGATGCCCGAGCGTGTCAATTTGCATGCGCTGGTAGCATCGGTGTGCCGGGTGTTCGAAGGTCTGGCTCGGGAGAAAGGCCTGGCATGGCGAGTTGAACTGGATGCGCGCAGTGACCGTGACGTGTTGCTCGACCCCACGCGTTTCAAGCAGGTGCTGTCCAATCTGTTGAGCAATGCGATCAAGTTTACCCATGCCGGTGAAGTGAGCCTGACACTGCGGGTGGTGCCGGGGATTTCAGGTCATCTGGCGGTGAACGTACATATCGAAGACAGTGGTATTGGCATCAGCGTGGTTGATCAGCAACGCTTGTTCAGCCCGTTCGTCCAGGYCGGCAACAGCCAACATTCGGGCCACAAGGGCTCCGGTCTGGGGCTGGTGATCAGTCGCACGCTATGCGAATTGATGGGGGGACGACTTGTACTCGGCAGCGTCCTTGGGCGGGGCACCCAGGCCGACATCAATCTGTCTCTGGTGGCTTTGAAAGCCTTGCCCCTCTGTGATGAGGTGGACAGTGGAGTAGCGCTATCCACCCGACCTCTGACGATTTTGGTAGTCGATGACTATCCGGCTAATCGCTTGTTGCTGAACCGTCAGCTGAGCTATCTGGGGCACCGTGTCACAGAGGCCGAGGATGGCGAGCAAGGGCTCGAACAATGGCGCGAGCAGGAGTTCGACGTCGTCATCAGTGATTGCAATATGCCCGGGATCAGCGGTTATGAATTAGCGGGCGCAATTCGTGATGAAGAGCGCGCCTATGGATTGCCGTCCACCCTGATTCTGGGGTTTACCGCCAATGCGCAGCCAGAGGAAAAGATTCGATGCCTGGAAGCGGGCATGGACGACTGCTTGTTCAAGCCCATCCTGCTGGCGGATCTGAGCGCCTGGTTGGGGGCTCGATTTGCGGCTGATGTGTTAGCACCGGTTGAAGGTCAACCAACGACCGGGATCGACTTGACCGGTCTGGAGTTGTACGTGGGTGAAGACCGGGCTCTTATCAATCATTTGCTGCGCGAACTGGCCGAGACCAACCGCGATGACCGTATTCATCTGCTCAAAGCCCACGACGACGATAATCACCCGCGCCTCCAGGAACTGGCGCATCGCATCAAGGGCAGTGCGCGCATGGTCCGTGCCGAACGTTTGATCGAGTGTTGTGAGGATCTGGAACGTGCCTGCGCCGAGGGGCGCGCGGCACTGATCGATGAGGCCGTTGAGCAGTTGCAGCGCGCCATGGAAAGTCTCGGGCAGCACCTCAAGCGTGAATAGCGCGGTGCGATGCCTTACGCGCGCGCCTCAAGAATCATGCAAGTCGTCGACCCCGTCGCATACAACCGCCCATCCACATCATAAATCCGTCCCTCGGCCAGCGCGGTAGAACGCCCCACGTGAACGATCTTGCCCTCGGCGCGTACCGGCCCGCTTGCTCCCGTCAGCGCACGCACATAGCTGATGCGCAAATCCAGCGTCGTATAGCCCTGGCCCTTTTTCAGCTGCGTATGAATCGCACAGCCCATGCACGAATCCAGCAACGTCGCCGCATAGCCGCCATGTACGCTGCCCAGCGGGTTGTAATGCCGTGCGTCAGGGGTGCCCTGAAAGATAAACAGTCCGGCTGACCATTCGATGGGAATGAAATCCATCAGCGTGCCAATGGGCGGCGAGGGCAGTTCACCGCTGCCGATGCCTTCGAAGAATTCGGCGGGCGACAGCGCACTGACATCGGCCATGGACAGGCTGCCAGGGCCGGCGAGACGGCCGCGCATGGCGTGTTCCTGGGCGATCCATTGGGCGAGTGTGGCTTCGCGGGTGGGGCTTTGCATGATTTTGTCCTCAGGCGGAGCGGATATTATGGTTGTAATTCAGGTTAATATTATGTCCGAAATAAAATCTCCGCCAGCGCCGTGTGTCGTGTCACTTCAAGCGATGTCAGCGTGGTTGAACTCCTCGCCCAGAAAGTCGATCAACGTGCGCACCGACGGCAGCAGCCCACGGCGTGATGGGAAGATGGCATGGATGATCCCGCATTTCGGTGCCCAGCCCGGCACTAGATCCACCAGCCTGCCGGCCGCCACGTCATCGCGCACCACTACGCTCGGCAGGTGCGCGACGCCAATCCCCGCCACCACCGCGTGACGCAACGCGAGCAAATCATCGGTGACCATGCGTGGGGTATGTCGAATCAGCGCGCTGGCGCCTTCAGCACCGAACAATTCCCACTGATATTCACGCTGGGCAGCTCCCCAATGCAGGCTCGGCAAACCGCTCAGGTCGGCGGGGGAGGCAGGGGACGACAGGCGTTTGGCCCAGGCCGGGCTGCCCACCACGCACTGGGTGCTGTTGCCCAGAACCTTCATCACCATGTCCGTATTTTCCAGTGGCGGAAAACGCACGCGCAGGGCGATGTCGAACCCTTCGTGAATCAGGTCGACCCGGCGATTGGTGCTCTCGATAAATAATTCCACCAGCGGGTATTTGAGCATGTAGCGCGTCAGCATGGGCCCGACCCAGGAGTTGAGCAGCGCCGTCGGACAACTGATGCGCACCAGACCTTGAGGCTCGGAGCGATTGCGTTCGATCAGTTCGGCGGCACTTTCTGCTTCGACTCGCATGGCCAGGCAACGCTGGTAGTAGGCCTGGCCGATTTCCGTTAATGAACAATGGCGACTGGTGCGATGCAGCAGGCGGACACCGAGGCGTTCTTCAAGCTCGGCGATTCGTCGGCTGAGCTTCGATTTAGGCATGTCCAACGCCCGGCCAGCCGGGGCGAAACCGCCGTGTTCCACCACTTGGGTGAAGTAGTAAAGGGTGTTGAGGTCTTCCATTATCGTTCCCCAAATAGAACGCAAAGGGTGATTTCTGCAGTCTAGCGCACCAAAGGTTCCGGTTTTAAGCTTTGTCCATGGCTTCACTCACCTCATCAGGAGACACCATGAAAAACATCATCGGTATCTACACCAGCCCACGCACCCATTGGGTCGGCGACGGTTTTCCGGTTCGTACGCTGTTTTCCTACGACAACTTGGGCAAGCACATCAGCCCGTTCCTGCTGCTGGATCATGCCGCTCCTGCCGAGTTCACCCCGACCACTGAGCGACGTGGCGTTGGTCAGCATCCGCACCGTGGTTTCGAAACCGTGACTATCGTTTACAAGGGCGAACTGGAACACCGTGACTCCACCGGCAGCGGCGGCACGATCGGCCCTGGCGATGTGCAGTGGATGACCGCCGCGTCGGGGATTCTTCATGAGGAGTTTCACTCCGAAGCTTTCGCCAAGTCCGGCGGCACCCTGGAAATGGTGCAGCTGTGGGTCAACCTGCCAGCCAAGGACAAAATGGCTGACGCCGGTTACCAGACGATCCTCGATGGCGACATCCCGAACATCCCGCTCAAGGACCAGGCCGGCTACCTGCGCTTGATCGCCGGTGAGTTCGACGGCCACACCGGCCCGGCGCACACCTTCACCCCGATTGATGTCTGGGACCTGTGTCTCAAGGGCGGCAAATTGCTGACTCTGGACTTGCACGAAGGTCGCAACACGGCATTAGTGGTGTTGCACGGCACGGTTCAGGTCAATGGTCAGGTGTCGGTGCGCGAAGGTCAGTTGGCGTTGTTCGATCGGGACGGCGATCAGTTGGCCCTTGAAGCCAGCCAGGACGCGGTGGTGCTGTTGCTCAGCGGTGAGCCGATCGATGAACCAATTGTCGGGCACGGCCCGTTCGTGATGAACACCGAGCAAGAAATTCACCAGGCTTTCGCCGACTTCCAGTCTGGCCGCTTCGGCCAGATGCACGGTTAACCCGTCGCGCTTCAACCACCCGCTCTACACAGGATGCGTAGGCCGGTTCTCAGGCCAGGGATGGCTGTTGCCCAAACGAAAGAGGAAACGCACATGAATACCGTCAACGCGGCCAACTTCAACGGCCTGAAACCGATCATCGATCCCAACGACAGCGCCATGCTGTTGATCGACCACCAGAGCGGGCTGTTCCAGATCGTCAAGGACATGGACGTGCCACAGCTGCGCGCCAACGCGATTGCCCTGGCCAAAGCCGCGACCCTGCTGAACATGCCGGTTATTACCACCGCTTCCGTCCCGCAAGGACCGAATGGGCCGTTGATTCCGCAGATCCACGAAGCCGCTCCGCATGCCCAATACGTGGCACGCAAGGGCGAAATCAATGCCTGGGACAACGCCGAGTTTCACGCGGCAGTCAAAGCCACCGGCAAGAAAACCCTGGTAATCGCGGGCACGCTGACCAGCGTTTGCCTGGCGTTTCCGTCTATCGCGGCGGTGCATGAGGGCTACAAAGTGTTTGCGGTGGTCGACGCCTCCGGCAACCACTCGAAACTGGCCACCGACCTGACCATTGCCCGTTTGGCACAGGCCGGGGTCGTGCCGATCGACATCATGGCTACGCTCTCTGAACTGCAAGGCTCGTGGAACCGTCCGGATGCCGAGCAGTGGGCCGCTGTCTACGCCCAGGCCATGCCGCATTATCAATTGTTGATCGAAAGCTACCTCAAGGCACAGCAAGTGGCGAATGAACACGAAGTGCTGGACTCCCAGCGCTAAACGCCCCCCCCACGCCGATATCCACTCGGCATCGACAACACGCGAGGACTACTGCAATGACAACTTCTTACAAACGTCTCGACAAGGACAACGCTGCGGTTTTGATGGTTGATCACCAGGCGGGTCTGCTGTCTCTGGTGCGCGACATCGAACCGGACCGTTTCAAGAATAATGTGCTGGCCCTGGCCGACTTGGCCAAGTATTTCAAGTTGCCGACCATCCTCACCACCAGTTTCGAAAACGGCCCCAACGGCCCGCTGGTGCCTGAACTCAAAGCGCTGTTTCCGGATGCGCCTTACATCGCCCGTCCTGGCCAGATCAACGCCTGGGACAACGAAGATTTCGTCAAGGCGATCAAGGCGACCGGCAAGAAACAGCTGATCATCGCTGGTGTCGTGACGGAAGTCTGTGTGGCGTTCCCGGCACTCTCGGCGCTGGCCGAAGGCTTTGAGGTGTTCGTGGTGACTGACGCCTCCGGCACCTTCAATGAGCTGACCCGACAATCGGCCTGGGACCGCATGTCGGCCTCCGGCGCGCAGTTAATGACCTGGTTCGGCCTGGCCTGTGAACTGCACCGCGACTGGCGTAACGACGTGGAAGGGCTGGGAACCTTATTCTCCAACCACATTCCGGACTATCGCAACCTGATGACTAGCTACAACACCCTGACCAACAGCAAATAACTGCTGACAACTTAGATCCCCTGTGGGAGCGAGCTTGCTCGCGATGGCGGTAGGACAGACACTTGTGCAGTGACTGTCACGCCGCCATCGCGAGCARGCTCGCTCCCACATTTGTTTTGCATGAAACCCTCCTACACTGTGCCCAATGTGTGAGATCTTCGCGCCATTGGCCATCGCTGGAGCTGCTCGATGCTGTCTTTGTTCACCGATCATCCGTTGGTCTGCGCACTGGTCCTGATCGTGGTCGATCTTGGGCTGTGGCGGCTGATCAGCGCCAATGGCAGCAACTGGAAGCTCCTCGTCAGGCTGGTGATTTTCTCGTTGTTCAGCGTCCTGCTGTTCAACGAAGGCTTGAACCCGTTGGAGGTAGCCCCTTGGGCCGACAACGTGCCATTGCACCTGGCGGCCACCGGCTTGCAGATTGGTTGGTGGCTATTCGGCGCGCGGACCCTGACGGTGCTGATCGGCGCGGTGATGATGCAACGCGTGGGGCACACCGGGCGCTTGCTTCAGGATCTGCTCGGTGCGGTGATCTTCCTGATCGCGGTCATCGCGGCGCTGGCATACGTGCTCGATCTGCCGGTCAAAGGCGTGTTGGCCACCTCCGGCGCCTTGGCGATCATCGTCGGCCTGGCTTTGCAAAGCACTCTCAGCGACGTGTTCTCCGGGATCGTCCTCAACACCACCAAGCCATATCAATTGGATGACTGGATCTCCATCGACGGCACCGAAGGCCGGGTCATCGACATTGATTGGCGCGCCACGCGCCTGCAAACCGCCCAAGGCAGCATGGCGGTGATTCCCAACTCGCTGGCGGCCAAGGCCAAGATCATCAACTTCAGCCGGCCGAGCGACATTTTTGGCGTATCAATCAGCCTGCAACTGAGCCCCCACGCGCGCCCGCAAACGGTGATCGACGCGCTGGAACGGGCCATGCAGGGCTGCCGCTTTTTATTGAGCAAACCGGCACCATGCGTCGCACTCAAGGGCTCCAGCGCCGCTGGCGTGGAATACGAAATCAGTGGTTTCGTGGTTTCGATGGACCAGAAACGCATGGTGCGCAATCTGCTGTTCGATCTGTCGTACCGGCATTTGCAGGCGGCGGGCGTCAGCCTGTTGTCGACCGTAGAACCGAATGCGCCTGGCGGCTTGTCACGGCCTCGGGCATTGCTGGAAGGTTCGGCGATTTTCTCGACCCTGCGTCAGGAAGAGAAAGAGACCTTCAGCCAGCACATGACCCTGCAAAACTTCCGCGCCGGGGACATGGTCCTGCCGGCGGGGGAGGTCAGCGATCATTTGTTCATCATTGAGTCCGGGGTGGTCTCGGTGGAGCTGAGCCGTGGCGGGGTCAAGTTCGAGTCGGGGCGCATGGGCCCGGGCGAGGTAATCGGGGAGGGTGGGATCTTGTCGGACACCGCGCTGYCGGCCGACTTCATCGCCAAGACCGCCTGCAGCTTGTACCGGATCGAGAAGGACTACCTCAAACCCTGCCTGGATGCGCGGCATGACATTGGCGAATCGATGAAGGCGCTGCTGGATTTCCGTTTGAACAAGGCGCAGACGCTGACCCAGGAAGTGCCGAAGGTGGTGGAGCGCAAGGGGTTTTTGCAGTGGTTGCGTAAAAAGGCCTAGTGCTCCAATGGCCTCCTCGACTTCTGGAATATTGGCTATTTGTCAGAAGGACAGGCGGGATTAACGTGACTCCACCCCTACTTGTTATCGGAGTCCGCATGAAACCTCGTATAGATTTCTACACCGCTTCCCCCGATGCGCTCAAAGCCATGATCGCCCTGGAAACCGCTGTTTCGAAGCTGCCGCTGGAAAAGACCCTGATCGAACTGGTCAAGCTGCGCACCTCGCAAATCAACGGCTGCGCCTTCTGCCTCGACATGCACAGCGCCGATGCCCGCAAGGGCGGGGAAGACGAGCGCCGTCTGTACACGCTGTCGGCCTGGCGCGAAACGCCGTTCTTCACTCCGCGTGAACGTGCGGCATTGGCCTGGACTGAATCCTTGACGCAGGTGAGCCAGACCCATGCGCCGGATGAGGATTACGAAGTGGCTGTGTCCGAGTTCAGTCCAAAGGAATTGGTCGACCTGACCGTGGCCATTACCACCATCAACGCCTGGAACCGTCTGGCGATTGGTTTCCGCAAAATGCCTCAAGCCTGATCAGTGAGCATCCGCTGACGGCGCGGCCGGTGGTTGCACCTTGCGCATCAGGGGCACCGTCGCCGTGGCGAAGATGAAGCCGATGTTCCAGGCTTGAATCTTTATGACTCGTTGTGCTCCTCAATTGATAGTTGATAAACATCAATCACTCACATAACGGTCACGGCCTTGCTGTTTGGCCTGGTAAAGCAAAAGATCGCCACGGATAAGCATGGCCTGAATGGTGTCTTCGGGCCCACGCCAAATGGTGACACCGATGCTACAGGTGACGCCAATACGTGTTCCGGCATAGTCCAGCGTCGAGTCGCGCAGTATCTGCAACAAGCGCTCGGCCATCGATTGTGCGCCTGTCAAATCGGTATGTGGGAGCAGGATGAGGAACTCTTCCCCGCCGATCCGGGCGACCAGGTCATGCTGGCGTACAGTCTGGTTAAGTAGTTGGGCAAAAAACTTCAGCACCTCATCCCCCCCGTCATGGCCGTAGGTATCATTGATCCGTTTGAAGTGGTCGATATCCAGCATCAATATGCTCAACGAAACGGGCGCACGCGTGGTCCTGGCTACCTCCGTCTCTGCCAATGCCATCGCCTCCCGTCGGTTGTACAACCCGGTTAGAAAGTCGCGGGTCGCCGCTCGATGTTGCACCCCGTAGGCATCAATCAATTTCCCCGACAGCCAAATGATCAACAGCACACTGACAAGCATGCCAACCAGCATTAACAAACCCAGACCATTCCAGCTCAGGAACAGCGACAGGAAACTCGGTGTCAGGATTTCACTATAGAACTGCAGGTGCAGGTTATGTTTGGGGTCCTCGATGTCCCGGACAAAACGCTCCTCGCCTTGTTCCTCGGAAAGGAGTGTGGTGGGCCAGTCGTCGGCTGTGACAGGTATCAGATCAGCCTTGTCGTCGGTGAAATGAATGTCGACATACAAGGGGGGCTCATGGCCGTGGCTCACGGCGACATGCACGATAAGCGCATCGACAAACGCCGGTCCGATGGCCGAGCGCGGCGGCAGCGGTAACGGCTGTAACCGGGTCTGTGTTTCCCGGAGCACCGCGTAACGCCCACTGCAGCTGTAGCCCAGAAGTTGTCGGCTGGTCATCTGAATGCCGCCCTTCGTCAGGCTCATCTGAGGCGCCAGCGGACTGGGCAACGCGACCACTTGATGTATGGGTACTCGTAATGTGTATTGAGTCAGCTCTTCGATACCCTCAGTCAGGGTCTCTGTGGCGCGCTGCTGCTCGGCAATGGACTGGTCTGGCAGACACCCGGTCGGCAGGGGATTTGCCTGAAGCAGTGAATGCTGCAGTTCATGGGTCGCCAGCTGGCGTACCAGAGTGTCATAGCCCCAGCTGCTTCGATGAGCCAGCAATGCTTGCTGCCCCTCCAACAGCAGAGCGTGCTGACGGTGATAGCGGTCGGCTACCCCGAAAACGGCAATCACGATCAAGGCTACCCCTAAAATCCAGCTGCCAACCTTGATGGCGCGCGCATACTCGATTAGCCACCTCATGAATGTCACTCCGACAGGACATTGGCAGTGCTTGTCTTGCGATCCTGTTGCCAGGCCGTCGAGCACCTGCTCAGAGTAGATCATTTAAAGGTGTAGCCAACTGACCTCGTCATGCCTATATCGCAGCGATTGCGCTCCCACTGCAGAACTCACGTAAAAATCGACTACACCCTGACACTGTGGTGGCAGTTGATTGGCAGTAGCTTATTTTTCGTTTGCTAGACTGACCGTGCGCGGGACTCAGGCCTGCCGCAGATAACCCGGCGGTTCCCGGAGATATCGTGTTGCACCCGTCGAGGGAAGGTAGATGCAAACGCACAGAAGTTACCCGCTTCACATTCATCTCTGGGCGCTGTTTGGGGCCGTTGTGCTGGTGGTCGGAGCGCTGACGTGCGGCATCAACTTCATGATGACCAAGACAGCCCTGGAGGTCGCAGCATCCGAGGCAATGAATCAGATCAGCGATGATACGCGCGACAAAATAGAAGAGACCGTGACACCGGCGCGGATTGCGGTCGAGCTGATCAGCCACAGCTCCCTGGCCGATGCAACCTCTCTCGATCTGCGCCTGCAGCATCTGGCGCTGATTCGTGATGCGTTTGGATTGTCGCCACTCCTGCTATCACTTTACGTCGGTTATGCAGACGGCAGTGTCTTCATTGTCAGGCCACTGCGCGACGAGTCAACCCGCTTGACCTTCCACGCACCGCAGCAAGCCAGCTACGTCATAAACAGTGTCGAACGGGGCAGTGGCGCACCACAAGGCAAGCTTTACTTTCTCGATTCCAATCTCAAGACGCTCGCGGTCGAGGAGGACGCAGATTTTGCATCCCTCTTCGATCCGAGACAACGGTCGTGGTACACCATGGCCATGGCCGCAGGCTCGCTCATTCGCACAGAAGCCTATACGTTCTTTATCGACCGAGTGGTCGGCGCAACGTTCGCTATTCCCACTGAGAACCGCCGCGCTGTGGTCGGTGGCGATTTCCGACTGGACTCACTCGGGCAAATGCTCGCGCGCAAGGAGACCACCGCACGTTCGGTGGCCGCTCTACTGGACGCCAGTGGCCAGGTCATCGCGATCGACAGGAAACTCCCACAGTCGGTATCGGCCGCTGACTCCATCCGGACGGACCGGCTCACGGTCGCCAGTGAATATGGGGTTCCCATCCTGACGCTTCTGGCTAACGGCATCGGGGCATTGGGTGATGATCCCCGCCGACAAGAAGTGACGTCCGCTGGCGGCGAGATGTGGTACACGACAATCGACCGGTTGACGTCAGACGACGGCAAATCCCTTTTCCTGGTCTCCGCCATTCCAAAAGACGAATTGCTCAAGGGCGCCAGGCAGCAGGCGTGGATAGGGATGGCGGCGACGGTCATTGTCATACTGCTTGCGATACCCTTGATCTGGTTTGCGGCGCGGTACATCTCCCGGTCCCTGCAAGCTCTCGCGGATGGGGTCGAAGCCATACGCAGGTTCGATTTCCACCAACCGGTTTCCGTGCCGTCGCGCATCAGTGAGGTGCATGCGCTCGGCATCGCAACCGAGGAAATGCGCCATACAATCCAGCGCTTCCTGTTGATAGCGCAAGCCGTGTCCGCGGAAACCCGGCTCGATCACCTTCTGCCTTTGCTGTTGCGCAAAACCCTCAATGCCGCGGGTGGCAACGCGGGCGTACTGTACCTGGTGGAAGGCGGCGCTTTGACGGTCGCCGCAGCGTTTGATCGCGATGGCAAAGATGTAACGCAAGCGGTGGCGAACACTTCAATTGAGCAGGCACTGCCTGTGATCGGCTCTGCCGCCCAAGCAAACGTTCCGCAAACTCGCCACTTCACGGCAGATGAGATGCGTAATGCGAAGCTCGAGATGTTGACGATGATGCAGGCATCTCACGTTGCAGCCATCCCGCTTGCCACCCGCCAGGACGAGCTGCTGGGCGTCATTCTGATACTGCGCGACACCCCGCTGGAAGCTGCGCAGCTCGCCTTTGTCAGTACACTGGCCGGCCTGTGCACAGGCTCGCTCGAGATGCAGGGACTGACGAAAGCGCAACGCGATCTGTTCAACGCGTTCATCCGGCTTCTGGCTGGCGCCATCGATGCGAAGAGCCCGCACACCGGCGGTCACTGCGAGCGCGTGCCCGAAATGGTCAAGATGCTGGCCACGGCAGCCTGCGATGCCACCGACGGTCCTTATGAGTCGTTCGGGATGACGGACAAACAATGGGAAGCCCTGCATGTCGCCGCCTGGTTGCACGACTGCGGCAAGGTGACGACCCCCGAGTACATTATCGACAAGGCGACAAAGCTGGAGACCCTCTACGACCGGATTCACGAAATCCGCATGCGCTTCGAGGTGCTAAAGCGCGATGCCGAGATAACGTATCTACGTTCGGTCGCCGCTGGCGAAACTGACGAGGCGGCAYGCGAGCGACGTGACGCCGAACTCAAGGCGATTGATGACGACTTCGCATTCATCGCCACTTGCAATCAGGGCGGTGAGTTCATGGACACCGCGCATAAGGCGAGATTGCAAAAGGTCGCTGGCCGTACCTGGCTGCGGACCCTGGACGATCGCATCGGCCTCTCGCAGGAAGAACAGGCACGCAAGGCACACCACCCGGCAGCACCGCTGCCTGCATTGGAGCCACTGCTTGCCGATAAACCGGAACACGTGATCCCGCGAACAGCGCATGACACGATCCCGCCGGACAATCCGTGGGGTTTCAAACGCAACACCCCCAAGTATTTGTACGACCGGGGCGAGCTGCATAACCTGCAGGTGGGAAGAGGAACACTCTCGGACGAAGAGCGCTTCAAGATCGAAGACCATATCGTACAGACACAGATAATGTTGTCGCGCTTGCCATTCCCCAAGGAACTATGCCAGGTACCGGAAATAGCCGGCAATCATCACGAGAAGATGGATGGCAGCGGATATCCCCGRCAACTGCGTCGGGACGAAATGAGCCCGCTGGCGAGAATGTTGGCCATTGCGGATGTCTTCGAGGCGCTCACGGCAGCAGACCGGCCATACAGACGGGCGAAAAGCCTGTCCGAGGCGGTCCACATCATGTCGATAGCCAGGGCGCAGCAGCACATCGATCCGGACCTGTTCGATCTCTTTCTGACTTCCGGAGTGTATCGCCGCTATGCCGAGCTCTATATGCAACCGGAGCAGATTGATGAAGTTGATATTGCACAGTACCTGGGGGCGAAGGCATGAACGTGCTGCGGGCCAGTCGGCGCGGCTCGGCAGCACCCAACCGGAATCGACATGCCTTGGCCTAGATGCCTCAGCAGGGAAATGGCTTCGATAGCGGGGGGACCGCCAGCCTCCTGTGACATTGATCTAACGTATGGACTGGCCCCTGAGCATTCTCAATGAGCATCCGCTGACGGCGCGGCCGGTGGTTGCACCTTGTGCATCAGGGGCACCATTGCTGTGGCGATGATGAAGCAGACCATGATCATCAAAAACGCGTCGCCATAGGTTTGTGTCTGCGCTTCGCGGTAGGTCAACAGCCATAACTGGTGCAGGCTCGCGGTGACGCCAGTGTCACCGCCGTGGCCGAGGGCGGCGAAGTTGTTGCCGACTTGCGATAGCCACTGATTCAGCGCTTCGTTGGTGCTGTTCAGGTGTTCCGCCAACCGGGTGAAATGCAGGTTGGTGCGGTCGTTGAGGATGGTCGCGCAGGCGGCGATGCCGATGGCGCCGCCCAGGTTGCGCATCAGATTGAATAATCCTGACGCATGTTTGAGCCGCGCCGGTGCCAGGCCACCCAAGGTCAAGGTCACCGCTGGCGGCACCGCCAGTTGCTGGGCAATTCCGCGCAACGCTTGCGGCAGCATAAGTTCTCTGGCGCCCCAGTCGTGGGTGATCGGGCTGAAATCCCACATCGACAACGCGAACAGACCCAGGCCGGTCATCATTATCCAGCGCAGATCGACTCGATTGGCCAAAAAGGCGTACAGAGGAATCGCCATGATCTGGAACACCCCTGTGGAAAAAACTGCCAGACCAATGTCCAGCGCGCTGTAGCCCCGCACCCGGCCGAGAAACAGCGGCGTCAGGTAAATGGTGGCGAACAGGCCGATCCCGGTGACGAACGAGAAGAAACAGCCGAGGGCGAAGTTGCGGTCTTTCAGGGCACGCAAATCGACGATCGGATTKGCGACGTGCAAGGTCCGGCCGATGAACGCCAGCCCGGCGAGGCCGCTGATCCAGGCGGTGGTGAGAATGGTGCTGTCGCTGAACCAGTTCCAGCGCGGGCCTTCTTCGAGGGTGTATTCCAGGCAGCCGAGAAACAGCGCCATGAATACCATGCTCAGATAGTCGGCGCCCTTGAGCAGCGACAATTCCGGCTGGTCGATTTTCACCAGCATCGGCACGGCCACGGCGACGAAAATGCCCGGCACCAGGTTGATGTAGAACAGCCAGTGCCAGGACGAAATGTCGGTGATCCAGCCGCCAATCACCGGTCCCAAGGTCGGTGCCAGCGAGGCCACCGCGCCGATGGTTGCTGCGGCGATCACTCGTTGTTTGCCGGTGAAGAAAAAGAACGCAGTGGTGAACACCAACGGAATCATCGAACCGCCGAGAAAACCTTGCAGCGCCCGAAAGGCGATCATGCTCTGGATATTCCAGGCCACGCCGCACAACAGGCTGGCCAAGGTGAAACCGACCGCCGAAGCGCAGAACAACCAGCGAGTCGAAAACACCCGCGACAACCAACCCGAGAGTGGAATCACGATGATTTCGGCGATCAGGTAACTGGTCTGCACCCACGCCGTTTCGTCGGTGCCGGCCGAGAGCCCGCCGCCGATATCACGCAACGAGGCTGACACGATCTGAATATCCAGCAGCGCAATGAACATGCCGATGCACATGCTGGCGAAGGCGGACACCTTGGTTGCCGTCGCCATTTTTGCGGCATCGAACGGTTGCGCAGGGACGGCGAGGGCGCGGCTCATGGTGCGCTGGCCACGGCTGGCGCTTCAGCGCTTTTGCGGGTGTCGACTTCTGCCGTCACCGACAGGCCAGGACGCAGGTGACCGAGCACACCGTCGGCCGGATCGAGGATGATGCGCACCGGCACCCGCTGGACGATCTTGGTGAAGTTGCCGGTGGCATTTTCCGGTGGCAGCACGCTGAACTGCGAGCCACTGGCGGGCGCGAGACTGCCCAGATGGCCGTGGAATTCCTGCCCCGAGAGCACGTCTGCATGGATGATCACGCGTTGGCCCGGAATCATCCGCGCCAGCTGATCTTCCTTGAAGTTGGCATCCACCCACAAACCACTGGACGGCACCACCGACAGCAGTTGCGAACCCGCTTGCGCATACGCGCCGASCCGCGCCCGACGATTGCCGATCACTCCATCCACGGGGGCCTTGAGTTCGGTGTAACCCACATTCAATTGCGCCAGATCCCGTTCGGCCCGAGCCTGTGTCAGCGCGGCGCGGGCTTGCTGTTTCTGGGTGTCGATTACGTTCAACTGACGTTGCGCCRCCAGCAGTTCGGCCTGGGCTCGAGAACTCAGTGCCTGAGCGGTCTTGAACGTGGCGTCCGCCCGTTGTGCGCTTTCCACCGAGACCGCGTTGCTGTTCACCAGTTTCTTGTAGCGGGCATTGTCATCCCGGGAGCGAGCGGTTTCCGCGCCAGCGGCATCGATCCCGGCGCGGGCCTGGCCGATCACCGCGTATTGCAATTGTTCGGTGGCGTCGAGGTTAGCCAGCAAGGCTTCTTCGGCGGCGACCGCGCCTTCGGCCTTGGCCAGATTGGCGCGGTAGTCGCGAGCGTCGAGGCGTATCAACACATCACCGGCCTTGACTGCCTGGTTGTCGGTGACCAGCACTTCTTCGATATACCCGGCGACTTTCGGGCCGATCACCGTGACGTCACCGCCGATGTAGGCATCGTCGGTTTCCTCGATGAAACGACCGGCCGTCCACCAGTGAGTCGCATACAGCCCGGCAAACCCCAGGGCAGCGACAACCGCCGTCAGCAAAATCAACCGTTTGAGCAGGGGAGGCTTGGGTGTGCTCACCGGGACAACAAGGTCGGTTTCGAGGCTGGGCATGCTGGTCATGGGGGATACCTGTGGGGAATCGATGTTTATTACGTATGTAATATGATACAGATAATATTTTATGGCAATTGAATTTTGCTGCCGGTCGTCAGGAAGCCCCTAAGGTCTCGTCGTGGAAACAACGGGAGGGCACAGGGTGAAGGTTTGTTCCGGGTCCTGAGAGTTAATCCAGGGCGCAAGGAGGGCGGTATTGTTGGATGGCGAAAGAAATCATCAAGCGGCTGCGATGCCCGGCATTGCACCGGGCATCGCGTTGACACTTAAGCGCGTTCGAAAATCGCTGCAATCCCCTGACCACCACCGATGCACATGGTCACCAGCGCATAACGGCCGTTGGTGCGATGCAGTTCGTGGATGGCTTTGGTGGCAATGATCGCGCCAGTCGCGCCGACCGGGTGACCCAGGGAGATACCCGAACCGTTCGGGTTGACCTTGGCCGGGTCGAGGTCCAGTTCCTGGCTGACTGCACAGGCTTGGGCGGCGAAGGCGATGTTGGCTTCGATCACGTCCATGTCGGCGACGGTCAGGCCGGCACGCTTGAGCGCCAGGCGTGTGGCAGGAATCGGGCCGAGACCCATCAGTTCCGGTTCCACACCGGCGTGGGCGTAGCTGACCAGACGGGCCATCGGGCGCAGGTTGTTGGCTTGCACGGCAGCGCCGGTAGCCATGACCAGCGCAGCGGCGCCGTCGTTCAGGCCGGAGGCGTTGCCTGCCGTCACTGTGCCGTCTTTCTTGAACGCTGGCTTCATGCCCGCCAGTTGTTCCAGGGAGGTGGCTCGTGGGTGCTCGTCGACGCTGAACAGCTTGGTTTCCTTGCGATCACGGATTTCCACTGCAGCGATTTGCTCGCTGAAGTAGCCATTGGCGATGGCGAACGCAGCGCGCTTCTGATCTTCCAGGGCCAAAGCGTCCTGCATCTCACGGGTGATGCCGTTGCGTGCGGCGACGTTTTCGGCGGTGATGCCCATGTGAATGCTGTGGAACGGGTCATGCAGGATGCCCAGCATGTAGTCGATGGCCTGGACGTTGCCCATGCGCGCACCCCAACGGGCGGCTGGCAACAGGTACGGGCCATTGCTCATGGATTCGGCACCGGCGCCGATGGCGATGTCGGCATCGCCCAGCATCAGGGTTTGCGCGGCATTGATGATTGCTTGCAGACCGGAACCGCACAGGCGGTTGACGTTGTAGGCCGGGGTCTCTTTCGGGATGCCGGCGTTCATCGCGGCGACCCGGGAGATGTACGCATCGCGGGTTTCGGTCGGGATCACGCTGCCCATCACCAGATGGCCAACTTGCGCCGGGTCTACGCCGGAGCGTTGCAGGGCGGCCTTGACAGCCGTGGTCGCCAGGTCGACCAGCGGAACGTCTTTGAGCGAACCACCAAAAGTGCCAATGGCGGTACGTGCGGCGCTGACAACAAAAATATCCGGGGTGTTCATTACGGCTTTCCTCTTGGTGAATGCTTTTCTGTACTGCGAATAAGAAGGGCGGTCAACGCTGTTTGCGCTTCAGGGGTCTTGAGGCGCTCGATGAACAACAGGTTTTCCTGACGAATGGTGGCTTTTAACTCCGGCAACGACGCTTGTTTGAGCAGTTGCCGGGTCTGGCGCACCGAGTCCTGCGGCAACGCCAACAGCCGTCGGGCCAGGTGCTGTGCGGCGTCTAGGCATTGTTGGCCGTCGTCGAACAGTTCGTTGGCCAGTCCGCACGCCACCGCTGCGGCACCGTCGAGGCTGTCGCCCCACAGCAGCAGACGGGCGGCGCGGGCGTGACCGAGCAGACGCGGCAACAACAGGCTCGCGCCGAACTCCGGGCACAGGCCCAGGTTCACAAACGGCACGCGCAGCTTGGCGTTTTGCGTCACCAGCACCTGATCACAATGCAGCAGCAGGGTGGTGCCAATACCGATGGCCGCTCCGCACACGGCCGCGATCAACGGTGTTTGCAGGTGGATGACGACGTTCATCAGGTGAAACGCAGGGCTTTCCAGATGCGTCGGCGGATGTTCGAGAAAATCTGCCAGATCGTTGCCGCTGGTGAAACAAGTGGTGCCGCCCGTGAGGATGATCACGCCGATACTGGCGTCTTCGTCCGCCGCCAGCAGCAGATCAGCCAACTGCGTATACAGGCTGTTATTCAGTGCGTTGAGCTTGTCGGGGCGGTCAAGCGTGAGCGTCAAAACGCCTTCGTTTCGATCTTGTTTGATCAGTTCGCTCATGAAATGCCCCGCCTGTTTTGTCCGGCAGCCACTCTAAGCGCCGGGCCGGCTTGGGGGCTATGACAAAACGAGTCAACGAAACTGCTGCTTTTTGCCATGTTTTGCCCCAGCGCTGGCCGCCAAGTGGCTCCCACACCCATTCGGGCATGGGTGTCGTTGACGCAATCGCTTATTAGTGGGGGCAATGGGTGATTGCGAGGTAGGCCAGATGAGCATCTCGCCGGAGACGGTGCGCATGCACCGCAAGAATCTTTATTTGAAGCTGGAAGTCGGGTCGCAGCCGGAACTGTTTGCACTGTTTATCGAGTGGTTGCGCCAGCACTGATCCAAAATCTACGGCCCACCCAAGCCCCCTGTACATAGGAGCGAGCCTGCTCGCGATGGCGGTGTGTCAGAAAACATCAATTTATCTGACACACAGCAT
>NZ_JBFUKU010000102.1:0-17560 GCF_056400685.1 Pseudomonas sp. P5_A12
CCACCAGCCAGGCCATCGCCAACAAACGTCAGCAACTGGAGGACTTTATCGCCCGGGTTGATCGTGCGTATCGCTGGACCAACGTCCACCCCGAGGAATTTGCCGCCGCCCAGGCGCGCGTCACCGGCCTGCCGCTGGCGGTGCATGTCGCCGTGGACAAAGGCACGCACATGCAACCGGTGGAAATCGACGACAAGGTGATCGGCGGCCTGCAAACCACCGCCGACATCTATCAGGAAGAAGGGATTCTCGGCAAACACATCGATGTGTCCCAAGGCTTCGACAAGAGCTTCAACGCCAAGCGCGCCCAACTCAGCCAGGCATCTCGATAACGATGCGACGGATTCAGGAGTAAGACCATGAGCAAACAACGCCAACTGAAATTCGGTGCGATGGTCCATGGCGTCGGCCACGGATGGGGCGAATGGCGCCACCCGCAGGCCCGGCCCAACGCCAGCGTGAGCTTCGACTTCTACAAGCAGCAGGCACAACTGGCCGAGGCGGCCAAGTTCGATTTCGTGTTCATTGCCGACAGCCTGCACATTCACGAGAAATCCAGCCCGCATTACCTCAACCGCTTCGAGCCGTTGACCATTCTCTCGGCCCTGGCAGCCACGACGCACAACATCGGACTGGTCGCGACGGTCACGGTCAGCTACACCGAACCGTTCCAGGTTGCCCGCCAACTCGCCTCGCTGGATCACATCAGCGGTGGTCGCGCAGGGTGGAACGTGGTGACGTCCTGGCTCAGCGGCACCGCCGATAACTTCAGCAAGGCTGAACACCCGCCCCACGCCGTTCGCTACCGCATCGCCAAAGAGCACGTGAATGTGGTCAAGGRCTTGTGGGATTCCTGGGAAGACGATGYCTTCGCCTACGACAAGCAAAGCGGCGAGTTTTTCACCCCTGGCAAGTTGCATGCTTTGGAGCACAAGGGTGAGTTTTTCTCGGTGAAGGGTCCGCTCAACATCGCCCGTTCGAAACAAGGACAACCGCCGATTTTCCAGGCCGGCACCTCTGAGGCCGGACGCAATTTCGCCGCGCAGAACTCTGACGCGATTTTCGTCCTCCCCGAAGACTTCGAGGACGCACATGCCTACTATCAGGACCTGAAAAAACGCGCCAGCGGCTTCGGTCGCGATCCACAGATACTGTCGATCCTGCCGGGCATTCGTCCGATCGTAGGGCGCGATGAAGCCGAAGTGGAAAGCCGCTTTCAACAAGCCGTGGAACTGGTGACCATTGAAGACGCCATCGTCGCCCTTGGCCGCCCATTCAATGATCATGATTTCAGCCAGTACCCGCTGGATGCACCGTTCCCCGAGCTGGGCGATCTGGGGTCCAACAGCCAGAAAGGCGGATCTGACCGGATCAAGCAGTTGGCCAAGGACGAAGGCCTGACCTTGCGTGAAGTCGCCCTGCGCTTCTCAAGGCCGCGCCGGGATTTCGTCGGCACCCCCGAGCACGTCGCAGACGCGATTCAAAAGTGGTTCGAAGAAGGTGCGGCGGACGGTTTCATCATCAACTCGTTGTTGCCCGACGGCCTGCAATATTTCACCGAACTGGTCGTGCCGGTCCTGCAACAGCGCGGCCTGTTCCGCGACGAGTACAGCGGCAGCACCCTGCGCGACAATCTTGGCCTGCAAGTCCCGATCAACCGTCACGCGCGCGCCGCCCTCAAGGCTGAGGAAAAAAGCGAGGCGCTGGCATGAGCGAATCCCTCCTGCTGCAGTTGTGCACCGAACCTCGCCACGGTTGATCGCAATAAAAAATATCGACACTCACCCTTTTTGAACGAGTGAATTCACCATGAGTCTTTCTTCTCAACATCCGCCAGCACTTCGTTCAATCGAAGCGGCCAACTTCGAGACGTTGCTTGAGCGCATCAGCGCACAACTGGGCGCCAGTGCCCACGTCCATGACGAAAACGGCACCTTCCCCCACGACAACTTCAAGCTATTGCATGAGCACGGCCTACTCGCGCTGACCATACCCAAAGCCCTGGGCGGTGGTGGCGCGAACCTCGCGCAGGCACGCAAGGTCATCCGTGCAATTGCCAAAGGCGAGCCGTCGACGGCGCTGATTCTGGTGATGCAGTACATCCAGCATGTGCGACTGCAAGACAACCAAAACTGGCCCGAAGCGTTGCGCTTGCAGGTGGCCCAAGACGCCGTGCGCGATGGCGCGCTGATCAATGCCCTACGGGTCGAACCTGACCTGGGAACCCCGGCACGCGGCGGTTTGCCCGCCACCATCGCAAGGCGTACCGCGGCAGGCTGGCGAATCAGCGGGCAGAAAATCTACTCCACCGGCAGCCATGGCCTGACCTGGTTCAGCCTCTGGGCGCGCAGCAATGATGAAGATCCGCTGGTCGGTGCCTGGCTGGTGCACAAAGACACACCGGGCATCAGCATCATCGAAGATTGGGATCACTTGGGCATGCGCGCCACGTGCAGCCACGAGGTAGTGTTCGACAATGTGCTGGTGCCGCTGGATCACGCCGTCAGCGTCAGCCGCTGGAGCGCGCCGCAACCTGAACTGGACGGCGATGGTTTGCTGTGGATGTCGGTGTTGCTGTCATCCGTCTATGACGGGGTCGCTCAAGCCGCCCGCGACTGGCTGGTGGGCTGGCTGGAAACACGCAAGCCGTCCAACCTCGGCGCATCGCTGTCGACCCTGCCGCGCTTTCAGGAAACCGTCGGCCACATCGACACCTTGCTGTTCGCCAACCGTAGCTTGCTCGACGCCGCGGCGCAGGGCCACACGCCGACCAGTAACGCGGCGCAACTTAAATACCTGGTGACCGGCAACGCTATTCGCGCGGTTGAACTGGCCATCGAGGCGTCGGGCAATCCCGGTCTGTCACGCAGCAATCCGTTGCAACGGCACTACCGCGATGTGCTGTGCAGCCGCGTCCACACACCGCAAAACGACGCGATTTTGCAAGGCGTTGGAAAAGCCGTCTTCGCCCAGCGCCAACCAAAGGAGCGCGCATGAGCCAGCTCGTCATCGCCAGCCAACTGGATGAGGATTTCAACGAAGTGATCCGCCAGCGCCTCGCGCAAACCCATCCTGAGGCCCGCGTCATCGGTGTGCCCACGGGCGTACCCAGCGATTTGCCGGCCGAGGTCAGCGTCCTGCTGGCACGGCCGATCAATGTGCGCGGCTATCAGGCGCCGGACACACCGCCACCGGGTTGGCCTTATGGGCTGCAATGGATTCAAGTGGTGTCGTCGGGTATTGATTTCTACCCGCATTGGCTGTTCAACGGCCCGCCGGTCAGTACCTCGCGTGGCAGCGCCGCCGAGAACATCGCCGAGTTCGCCCTGGCTGCGATCTTCGCCGCCGCCAAACGGCTGCCGGACATTTGGGTGCATGACGCGAAATGGAATTTCACTGCGTTGATGCCGCTCAAGGGCACCACGCTGGGGATTCTCGGCTTTGGTGCAATCGGCCGCAGCCTGGCCACCAAGGCCCACGCCCTGGGCATCAACGTACTGGCGCTGCGTCAGAGTCAAACGCCGTTCGAGGTAGAAGGCGTCGAAGCGGCGCGGGATATCCATGATCTTTTTTCCCGCTCCGATCATTTGGTGCTCGCCGCGCCCTTGACCAGTGCGACCCGGCACATCGTCGACAGCGCCGTGCTCGCCAGTGCGAATCCGGGCCTGCACCTGATCAACATTGCCCGGGGTGGGTTGCTCGACCACGAGGCATTGCTCGAAGCACTGGAGAGCGGACGCATCGGCCTGGCCTCGCTGGACGTTACCGAACCTGAGCCATTGCCGGACGGTCATCCGCTCTACGCCCATCCGCGAGTACGTCTATCCCCCCACACTTCGGCCATTTCCAGCAACAGTCGCTACGAAATCGCCGACAGTTTCCTGGCCAATCTCGAACGTTTTCTCAATGGCCTGGCCCTGAAAAATCAGGCGAACGTGCAACGCGCGTCTTGATTTCGGTCGATCTACCGTCGTCGCCCGCTGACCAAGTGGAGGCCCACGAAGAGCGCAACCCTAAACCCACTAAGCTAATGCTTATAAATTATTTATAAATAGATTTTTATAACCATATTCTTCAACACAGAAAACCCTTATTTCTTATTGAATGTCGAGCGTGCCATGTCGAAATCTACTGCAAATAGTCATGCGAAACTCCGTCAACCCCTACTCATCAGTCTGGTCGCTGCACTGGCCGCCCTGTCCTTTGCGCTGCCATCCCAGGCCCGCGAAACGCTGCGGATCGGCTACCAGAAATCATCGACACTGATCACGCTGTTGAAGACTCAAGGCACTTTGGAAACCGCCCTTGCGCAACAGAGCATTGATGTCAGCTGGCATGAGTTTCCCAGTGGCCTGCCACTGCTGGAAGCACTGAATGTCGGCAATGTCGACATCAGTGCGGATGTGGCAGACACCGTGCCGATTTTCGCCCAGGCTGCACAAGCCCAACTGACCTACTTCGCCCAGGAAGCACCCTCGCCATCAGCCCAGGCGATCGTCGTGCACAAAGACTCGTCGCTGCAACAATTGTCTGATTTGAAGGGCAAGAAAGTTGCGGTGACCAAAGCCGCCGGTGCCCACTATTTGCTCATCGCCGCCCTGAACAAGGCCGGCCTTGCGTTCTCCGATATCCAACCTGCCTACCTGTCACCCGCCGATGGTCGCGCGGCCTTCGAGAATAACAAGGTCGACGCGTGGGTCACCTGGGAACCCTTCCTGACCAGCGCCCAACGGCAACTGCCGACCCGAACCCTGGCGGATGGCACAGGCCTGGCCAGCTACAAGCGCTACTACCTGACCAGCACAAGCTACGCCAAGACACACCCCGACGTACTCAAGGTGGTTTATGAGCAATTGGATAAAACTGGTCGGTGGGTAAAAACCAATCCCCTTGAAGCGGCCCAAGTACTCAGCCCGCTATGGGGCAACCTTGGAGTAGAAACCGTCGAGAGCGCCAACACCCATCGCAGCTATCAGGTACAGCCGGTAAAAAGCGGTGAGTTAGGTGAACAACAGAAAATCGCCGATGCGTTTTTTGCCGCCGGTTTGTTGCCCAAGGCGGTGGATACGAAGGATGTCGGGATTTGGCGGCCATGAGAAGCGGTTTGCCCCGAGCAGCCTTGAGACAAACTCGACGAGCCGACAACGGATGCCGTGTGGAAGCGAGCCGCCTCGCTCCCACACGGGTGTTTTTTTGTCTCGAAACAGCGATTACCAGCTCTCCCCCAACCCAAGCAAACCCATGATCTGGCGCCGCAGGTCCACCAGATAAGGATCATCGCGATGACGCGGATACGGCCGTTCGATGGTCAGTTGTGCCTTGATCGTAGCCGGGCGGTCACTGAATACAATCACCCGATTGGCCAGCAACAAGGCTTCTTCGACATCGTGGGTCACCAGCAGCGCGGTGTAGCCCTGGCGTTGCCACAGGTCGATCAATTCTTTCTGCATGGTGATGCGGGTCAGCGAATCAAGCTTGCCCAGCGGCTCGTCGAGAATCAGCAGACGCGGTTCGTTGACCAGCGCCCGGGCCAAGGCGACGCGCTGGGCCATGCCCCCTGATAGCTGGCGCGGATACGCCCGCGCGAATTGACTGAGGCCGACTTTTTCGAGGGCATCATCGACCTTGGAGGAATGGGTTTTGAGCAGGCCTTGGGCTTCCAGGCCAAGGGCGACGTTGTCCCACACGCGCCGCCATGGGTACAGGGTCGGGTCCTGGAACACCACGACCCGGCTCGGGTCCGGGCCGGTAATCGGCGCGCCATCGGCCAGCACCGTACCGGAATCGGCCGGTTCCAGCCCTGCCACCAGTCGCAACAGGGTGGACTTACCGCAACCTGAAGGCCCAAGCAAGGCGACGAACTCACCGGGGGACACGTCCAGGGACACCTGCTCCAGTACCGGCAAACGCTGACCGTCCAGGTCAAAACCGTGACTCAACGTGTTAATGCGCAACGCCAGCCCAGGCAAAACCGGGGTGGTCGATGTGTGTGCCAGCGCTACCATTTCACCGCTCCTTTTTGCCAGGCCAACAGTCGGTCACGGATCAGGAACAGCCCGGAAATCAACCCCGAACAGGCCAGTGCCATGATCAATAGCGCCGCGTACATATTGGCGTAGGCCGCCCAGCCTTGGGCCCATTGCAAGTACCAGCCGATACCGGATTTGACACCCATCATTTCCGCGACCACCAGGGTCGAGAACGAGGCCCCTAGCCCCATGAACAAACCGACGAACACGTGGGGCAATGCCGCCGGAATGGCTACTTTGAAAATCAGAAAGCCCTGCTTCGCGCCCAGGGTCCGCGCGACGTCGTAATAGGCTTTGTCCACGCTAGCTACGCCGGACCAGGTCAGCACCGTCACCGGAAACCAGGTCGCCAGGCCGATCAGGAAAACACTGGCACTCCAACTGGAGGGAAACAGAAAAAAGCACAGTGGCAACAATGCCGTCGAAGGCACTGGACCGAGAATGCGCAAGACCGGATGCAGCCAGTAGCCGATGCTGCTCGACCAGCCAATGGCGACCCCGGCGACAAAACCGGTTGCGCCGCCCAGCGCCACACCGCTGCCCAGCAACAGCGCCGAATGCAGCAAGCTATCCGCCAGACGCGGCCAATCTTCAACGTACACCGCAAGCAACGCCTGCGGCGGTGCGAAGAACGGCACCGGCAGCAGGCCCAGCTTGGCGGTCAGCAGTTCCCAGATACCCAACAGAATCGGCAGCGCGATCAACCAGGCACCCGCGGCACTCATACGCGTGGCGACCTTCGCAGACCAGTGACCGACGAGGCCCAACAGTCCGATCAAAGCCGCCACTGCCAGACTCAGATTCGCCAGGCCTTGGGTCATTGGCCAAACCCGTGTGGCATTCGGCCAATAGCTGATCAACAACGCGACCGCCACCCACGCTGCCACCGCAACCGCGCCTTGGCGCCACACCTTGAAAGCCCGCTGCGTGGCGGGAGCGGCCAGTGTCGAAAATTCAGCTGAAGACATCGACAGTGATCTCCTTGGCGAACTCGCCGGCGTTAGTGCTCTGGCGAATCACTTCCACGGTTTGCAGGTCAGTGACGTAAGTGGTGATTTCTTTGGTCAGCAACGCGCCCACGGCATGGTGGCCGTGGGTGTGGTCATGCAGGATCGCTTTGACTTCTTCGACCGAAGTATTCAACGCATGGGCCTGGAAACCCTTGGCCACCGCCTCGGGGTTTTTCACCGAATAATCGTGGGCCTCGAGAATCGCTTGGGTCAGCGCCGCGGCCACACGTTTTTCCTCACGCACCAATTTGCCGGTGACGCCGACGACGCAGCAGCTGAGGTTGGCGTACTCTTCGACCAGGTTGGTGGACAGTTCCTGAGCCTTGCCGGAATTGATCAGGCGGTACATGAACGGGTCACTGCCGCTGACCGCCTGGACTTCACCACGCTCCAGCGCAGTGCCCAACAGGTCGGCCGGGTACAGTCGCCAGTCCACATCGCGCACCGGATCGACGCCGTGTTTTTTCAACAGGATCGAGAAGAAATTGCGGTCCGGACTGGCCATGTCGGTGACGCCGATGGTCTTGCCCTTGAGGTCTTCGAGCTTATGCACGTTGCCGTTGACCGCACTGAGCAAACGCAGGCAACCACCGTGTGTACCTGCGGTGAGCTTGACGTCGAAGCCCTGCTCCAGCGCCTTGAGCCAACGCAACGCCATGCCGACACCCGCATCGGCCTTACCGGTCGCGATCGCTTCGAGCAGCACTTCGGTGGAGTTGCCGAAGTTGACCAGCTCGACATCAAGGTTGTGCTTCTTGAAGAAGCCTTGTCCGTGCGCGATGACCACGGGCGCCAGGCATACCGCATTGAGGTTCACCGCCAGTTTCAGTGCACGCGGGGTGTCCAGCCGGATGAACTCGCCCGTGCCGGTGGGCTCGACTCCGGTATCGACAGCGTGTCCAGCGTGTTCATCGGCCGCCCAACTGGGGCGCGGCAGCGACATCAGCAGTGGACTCGCCAGGGCGACGCTGGCCAGACCCAGCAAGTGACGACGGGACAATCGATCAAAAACAGCCATTCAAATATCCTTTTGGTTGGTAGAGGTGGTTAGTCTTTCAATTCGCCGAGGCGCAGATGCTCGCGCAAGGTCGAGCCTTCGTAAGCACGGCGGAACAGCCCTTTGCGTTGCAAGTGGGGAATCACGCTTTCGACGAATTCGCTGAACGAGCCCGGCAGGTAACCCGGCGAGATCACGAAGCCGTCGCAGCCCTCACCCAGGAACAGCTCTGCCAATTGATCAGCGATTTGTGCGCCGGTACCCACTAGTTGCGGCACGCGTACGCTGCTGGAGAAAATCCGTCCCAGTTGCTCCAGGGTCGTTTCCGCACCTTGCATCAGCAGCTTTTCGGCTGCAGCAGGATGGATCAATGGCGATTGGGCAATCTCGGCCAAGGTCGCGGATAACGGAAACGGCGACAGATCGACATTGAGCTGTGACGCCAGCGTGACCAGCCCCAACTCCGGACGCGCCAGCGCGTTGTGCCGATCACGCTTGGCCCGCGCTTCGGCTTCGGTACCACCAATGAACGGCATGACCGCCGTCAGCACTTTGCAGCTGTCTGCCTCGCGCCCCTGTTGCACGACCTGCGCACGCACGTCGTCACGGAAGGCGCGCATGGCGGCCAAATGTGGATGAATAGTGAAGATCGCCTCGGCCCAACGCGCGCCGAAACGTCGACCACGACCAGACGAGCCGGCCTGGATCAGAACCGGTCGACCTTGGGGAGTACGCGGAATATTCAGCGGGCCTTCGACCTTGAACCACTCGCCGTGGTGCTGCACCGAGTGGATCTTCGATGGATCGGCCAGCACCCCGCTCTCGCGGTCGAGCTTGAGCGCGTCTGGTCCCCAACTACGCCACAGCTTCAACGCCACTTCGACAAATTCGTCGGCGCGGTCGTAACGCAGGTCATGTTCCAGGTGTTTGTTCTTTCCGAACAGACGCCCTTCACTGTCGTTCATCGACGTGACGATATTCCAAGCGGCACGGCCCTTGGACAGGTGGTCCAGGGTGGCGAACTCCCGGGCGATATGCGCCGGTTCGTAATAAGTGGTGGAACGGGTTGCCCCCAGACCCAGCTTGCTGGTCTGCCCGATCAGGTAAGACAGGATTGGCAACGGGTCCAGGCGCGTCGCGTCCTGAGCGCCATAACGCAAGGCCAGATCCCGGGTGCCACCCATCTGGTCACCCACCGCGAGGCGGTCAGCGAAGAACAAAAAGTCGAACAACCCCTCCTCCACGACTTTCGCAACGCGCGTGTAGTACTCGGGCTCAAGGTAATTGCCGACGGTTTCCGGGTGACGCCACGCCGCGTGGCTGTGGATGACCGGACCGGTCAACAAGAAGGCTGACAGGTGAATTTGACGACTCATGGCAACGCTCCCTTACTGCGCCTTCGGCGTCCATACAGCGATGTCGGACACTTTCAACGGCTTGGGTGTGAGCTTCGCCGCGTAATAGGTGTCGGCGATGCGTTGCTGCTCGGCCAGTTCATCGACCTTGACCGGGACGATGTCGTAGCTGCGGCGAGTGTTGGCCAACTCGACCGTGGCGGGCGGAATGTTGCCCCACAGCGGCCCGAGGATTTGCGCGGCTTCTTGCGGGTGCGCTTTGACCCATCGCCCGGTCTCGCGCAGGGTATCGAAGGTGACTTGCAGAACGTCTGGATGGGCATTCGCGAATGTCGACGTCGCCAGGTAGAAGCGGTTGTAATTGGCGACACCGTCCTTGCCATCAGCCAGTACACGCACGTGATGTTCCCGTTGTTGGGTCGCCAGGAACGGGTCCCAGATGGCCCATGCATCGACACTGCCATTGGCAAATGCTGCCCCGCCATCCGGCGCTTCCAGGTATCGCGGAGTGATATCGGCGAGGGACAATCCGGCTTTCTTCAGCGCCGCAATCAACAGAAAGTTGCTGCCAGACCCCTTGGAAACCGCAACAGTTTTGCCTTTCAGATCAGCGACGCTATGGATCGGAGAATTGTCCTGAACGATGATCGCCTGAGCACTGGACGACGGATTTTCCCGCGCGTAGTAGGTCAACGGCGCGTCTGCAGCCTGGGTGAACAACGCAAAGGCGTCCGCTACGTCTGCATGCAAATCGACACTCCCCGCGTTCAACGAGCTGAGCAGGCCAGTGCTGAACTCATGCCAGTTGACGGTGAAGCCCAAGGGTTTCAAACGCTCTTCCAGCTGGCCGCTTTGCTTGAGCAAAATCCATAACGTCGAGGAACGCTGGTAGCTGATATCGATGGCTTGCTCCGCATGAACCCCTACTGCGGCGAACAACAGACTCGCGGCGACGATGAGTTTTTTCAACTTCATGAAAAGCCCTGGTTTGGGTGGATTCGAGGAGGCTGAGCAAAAATCGGCTCAGCAGAGTGACGTCCCGGCGAGGTTCTGTGGCTGAGCCAGAAAGCAGTGATAATTATATTAATTAGTGATAATTATGAAAGGAACATATAATCATATCGTTATTCCGGTTGCGTCAGCGGTCATGAACCCCAGGCGTTCAGCAGACAGTCAAACGGAATTACCAGGATATAAAACGTGAAGGTTGGGGGGATTTGTCTTGAGTACACCTGTTCGAAGCGCCTTGATCCAACGTGCCTCTTTTTGGTGAATTTCTGATCGTCAGGACTCGGGAACGCTTCGAACGGCGAGCTATCCTTTATCTGGGGGACAACCTGCAAAGGAGACGCCAGCATGACCACCTTGAAACTTCACCCTGCACTGGACAATGGTATCCCACCCGCCGCCGCGAATTTCACAGGTGGCACCCTGCAATGCCTGTGTGCGACCGACAAGGTCGAGGTCAGGATTGACGCACAAACGCTGCATAACCACGCGTGCGGCTGCAGCAAATGCTGGAAACCGCAAGACGCGACATTCGCCGTCATCGCCGTGGTACCTCGGGACAAGGTCAGTGTCATTGCCCACGGCGAAAAACTCGCGATTGTCGACGAATCCGCCACCATCCAGCGCCACGCCTGCAAGCAGTGTCACGCCCATCTCTTTGGGCGCATCGAGAACAAGGACCATGCGTTTTATGGCCTGGACTTCGTCCACACCGAACTCTCTCCCCAAAGCGGGTGGGCTGCGCCGGGGTTCGCCGCGTTCGTGTCCTCCATCATCGAAACCGGCACACCGCCAGCGCAAATGAAGGCGATCCGTGAGCGCCTGCGCTCGATCGGCCTGGAACCCTATGACTGCCTGTCACCGGACTTGATGGACGCAATGGCGACTCATGTCGCGAGACAAAAAGGCCTGCTCCCTGCCGCCTGATGGATCGGCCATCGTTGTACGCCCCCCCTCTGTAGCCGCTGTCGAGTGAAACGAGGCTGCGAWCTTTTGATCTTGTTTTTGAACAGCAAAGTCAAAAGTTCGCAGCCTCGTTTCACTGGCCAGGATTCACAGGAAACACTGGCCCTCAGCCATGACCCATTCATCAGAACGGCCTGAACCACCGCCTTCGCGAGCAAGACCACACACAGCGGCATCGCTCGCCACCTGAGCGAGCGTCAACAGAACGTTATTTTTTCGCAATCTCACAACCGCTGATCAGTTAGTTCGGTTTTCTGTCACAACTTTTGCGCTCTGCTGGGTCATAACACGGTGGCCGCCGATGGAATATTGGCACCTACCGAGGTTTTAGCCTGACACGGAGTAAATTTATGATTTTCAACGTACAGAATTATGGCGCCTTAGGCGATGGCATCACAGACGATACGGCAGCGATACAAAGTGCGATTGATGCCRCCGCTGCCGCAGGCGGAGGGCAGGTGTATATGCCGACCGGAACTTATATCGTTTCCGGAGGCGAGGAACCTTCCGACGGCTGCCTGATGCTCAAGAGCAACGTCTACCTGTACGGCGACGGCATGGGTGAAACCACCGTCAAGGTGGCTGACGGCTCCGACACCAAGATCACGGGTGTCATCCGCTCGGCCTATGGCGAGGAAACCCACGACTTTGGCGTCAGCAACCTCACCATCGATGGTAACCGCGACAGCACCACCGGCAAGATCGACGGTTGGTTCAACGGCTACATTCCCGGCCAGGAAGGCTACGACTCTAACGTCACCCTCGACAGCGTCGAGATCAAGGATTGCTCCGGGTACGGTTTCGACCCCCATGAGCAGACCGTCAACATGGTCATCAAGAACAGCGTGTCCCACGGCAATGGCCTGGACGGCTTCGTTGCTGACTTCCTCAGCGACAGCACCTTCGAAAACAACGTCGCCTACGACAATGACCGCCACGGTTTCAACGTCGTCACCAGTACCCACGACTTCACCCTCACCAACAACGTTGCCTACAACAATGGCAGCACTGGCATCGTGGTGCAGCGCGGCAGCGAGAACATCCCCTCTCCGAGCAACATCACCATCACCGGTGGCGAGGTGTACGGCAACGGCGCCGAAGGGGTGCTGATCAAACTGTCCAGCGAGGTGACCGTCAGCGGCGTCGATATCCACGACAACACCAGCGCCGGGATCCGCATCTACGGCAGCAACCACGTCCAGATCATCGACAACACGCTCAACAACAATTCCCTGGGCAACCCCGTACCGGAAATCATCATCCAGTCCTACGACGACACCCTGGGCGTGTCCGGCAAATACTTCAACGGCAGCGACAACACGATCCAGGGCAACGTCATCAGCGGCAGCAACCTGTCGACCTACGGTGTTGCAGAGCGCAATGAAGACGGCACCGATCGCAATGCCATCATCGGCAACACCATCAGCCACACCAGCAATGGCGCGACGCTGGTCTATGGCGATGGCAGCTTCGTCAGCGCCACGGTGCCGATGACCACCGTGCAAGGCACGGCTGGCAACGACACCCTGCTGGGTAGTGCTGCCAGCGAGATTTTCTACGGCGGTGCTGGCAACGACACCATCAATGGCGGCGCTGGTGGCGACATTCTGGTGGGGGGTGCAGGCATCGACAAACTCACCGGCGGAACCGGCGCCGATACATTCCGTTTCGCCACTCAGTCCGACAGTTATCGCAACGCAACCGCAAGCTTCGATGACACCATTACCGACTTCGACGTCACCCAGGACAAGATCGACCTCGCCGGCCTCGGCTTCACCGGCCTGGGCAATGGCCGTGGCGGCACCTTGCAGGTCAGCTACAACGCCAGCAACAACCGCACTTACATTAAGGACTACGATGCCGACGCCAGCGGCAATCGCTTCGAGTTGATTCTCTCAGGCAACCTGACCAGCACCCTGACCGCCAGCAACTTCATTTTCAATCGGGTGGTCACTGGCACCAGCGGCAGCGACTCGCTGTTGGGCAGTGATTCGGCGGACACCTTGCTTGGCCTGGCGGGCAACGACAGCCTCAGTGGTGGCGCGGGCGACGACAAGCTCGACGGCGGTGCCGGCATGGATACCCTCACCGGTGGCGCCGGGGCGGATACCTTCGTGTTCTCCAACCGCCTGGACAGTTATCGCAACTACAACACCGGCGGCGCCAACCTGGGCGACCTGATCACCGACTTCGATATCACCGCCGACAAGATCGACCTCTCGGCCATGGGTTTCACCGGCCTGGGGGACGGCAAAAACAATACCGTGTACCTGGTGCTCAATGCGGCTGGTACCAAGACTTACATCAAGACCCTGACCGCCGACGCCAATGGCAACCGCTTCGAAGTGGCACTGGACGGTAACTACCTCGACAAGCTGACCAGCGCCAACTTCGTGTTCGCCACGTCGTCACCGTCCAACCAGGCACCGGTGGTGGCAACGGCGTTGCTGGATCAGAACGCCACCGAAAACACTCCATTCAGCTACGTGGTGCCGGCCACCAGCTTCACCGATCCGGATAACGACAGCCTCAGCTACACCGCTAAACTGGCCAATGGCAGCGCCCTGCCCACTTGGTTGACCTTCGACGCCGCCACCCGCACCTTCAGCGGCACGCCAACCGACACCGCGTCGGGCACATACTCCATACAGGTCACCGCGTCCGATGGCAGCAATGCAACCGTCAGCGACAGCTTCACCTTGGCCGTACAGGACGTACCCGGCGCACCCACTGTAATCAATGGCACGCCGAACAACGACACGCTGACGGGCACCGCTGCCAACGAACAACTGTTCGGTGGCGCCGGTAACGACACCCTTAATGGCGGCGCCGGCAACGACATCCTGGTCGGCGGCACTGGCGTGGACAAACTCACCGGCGGCGCGGGTGCCGATGTATTCCGCTACACCTCAAAGCTCGACAGCTACCGCACAGGTACCACCAGTGCCAGTGACCAGATCCTCGACTTCGACGTTTCCGCCGACAAGATCGATGTCTCGGCGCTCGGCTACACGGCCTTGGGCAATGGCCTGAACGGCACGCTGCAAGTGACCTACAGCGCGTCGACCAACCGCACTTACCTCAAGGATCTCACCGTCGACGCCAACGGCAACCGCTTCGAAGTGTCGCTGGCGGGCAACCTGTTGAACAACCTGACGGCGAGTCATTTTGTCTTCGCCGACCAGAACACCCCCAGCAACATAGCGCCGGTGGTGACCATCCCCCTCCTCGACCAGAACGCCACCGAAAGTACGCCGTTCACCTACACCGTCACCCACGACAGCTTCACCGACGCCAACCAGGATGTGCTGACCTACACCGCGACCCTCGCCGATGGCAGCGCCCTGCCCGCCTGKCTGAAGTTCAACACCACCAGCCTGACGTTCAGCGGCACGCCGACCAGCACGGCGTCTGGTAATTACAACGTACTGGTCAAGGCCACCGATCCTTCGGGAGCGTCGGTCAGCGACAGCTTTGCCTTGGCGGTGGCCGATGCGCCCGCCAACACCATCACCGGCACCAACAACGCCGAAAGCCTCAACGGCACGGCGGGCGCGGACCTGATCCTCGGCCTCGGCGGCAACGACACCATCAAGGCCGGCACCGGCGCGGACATCGTCGACGGCGGCGCCGGACGCGATTCGCTGTACGGCGGCGACGGTGCCGACACCTTCCGCTACACCAACGTACTCGAGAGCTACCGCGACTACGACACTGGAGGTGTCACGGCCACCGACACGATTTATGACTTCACCGTGGGYGTCGACAAGATCAACGTTTCGGGTCTTGGCATTCTCGGTCTCGGCGATGGCAGCAATGGCAGCAATGGCACGTTGTACATGACCCTGAACGCGGCCGGGGACAAGACTTACATCAAATCCGCCGAGGCCGACGCCGATGGCAATCGCTTTGAAATCGCCCTCAACGGCAACTACCTCAACACCCTGACCGCCAGTGATTTCGTGTTCGGCGAGCGAGCCCAGCAAGACATCCTCTACCTGCCCACACTCGGCCAATCCAATGCGCGCCTGCTGCGCATGACGGAGGACGACGATCAGTCCGGCACCTCGATGCTGGTCAACGACCTGGACCGCTACACTCCCTATGACGTGCGCAGTCAGTTCACCGACGCCGATGGCAATGGCATTGACATCGCCGTGGGTGGAAGCACGGTCAACGGCCTGTCGACCCTGAGCCCCGAGGAGCTCAAGTTGTGCTGGTGGCTGACCGACACCAACCAACCCGGGCCTGCGCTGTTGCGTGCCGTGGCGTTGCTGCAGGACCAGCTCACCGAACTCCAATCCATCGATAACGTCACCATGGGCATCATTTGGGGCCAGGGCGAGGAAGGCGCCCAGGAGATCGGCCGCGCCACGGACAAACCAGCGGCAGCAGCGGCATACAAGGCCGCGACCCTGAAGGTGTTTGACTACCTGCATGCCCAGTTCGGCAACTTCAGCGTGTACATGATGGAAACCGGTCACTACGAGCAGGACGCGGCGCGTGCCCGTGGTTATTCGGAAGAGAAGATTGCCTCCATCGTCGAGGGAGTGAGTTATGTCCGCGCCGCCCAGGAAGCCATCGCCACCGAGCGCGTCGACGTCAAGCTGGCGGTGGACTACACCGACCTGCCCTTGCGCTATGAAGTCGATCCACTGGTGTATCCCGATGACGTCTGGCACTTGCACGAGGAATCGGCGGAAATCGTCGGCCAGCGCCTGGCCGACTACATCGCCACCGACCTTGGCTTCCAGGGAGATCCCAACGACAACAACAGCGTGCAGGACATTTTCGACAACGCTCAGAACCAGGGCGGGATGATTTCCGGTACCGATCAGGCGGATACCCTGGTGGGCAGCTCGGGCAACGACACACTGGATGGCGACTTGGGCGCCGACACCATGACCGGGGGTGATGGCAACGACATCTACGTGGTCGATAACGCGTTCGACAGCGTGGTGGAATCCAACACCTCGACCTCGCAGATCGACACGGTGCAGGCCTCGGTCAGTTGGACGCTGGGGGCCAATCTCGAGAACCTGGTACTCACCGGCGTATCGGAGATCGACGGCACCGGCAATGAGCGGCGCAACTTCATCACCGGCAATGCCGCCGACAACGTACTTGATGGTGCCGCTGGGGGCGACAGCATGAGCGGTGGCGATGGTAACGACACTTACTATGTCGACAACGTCGACGACACCGTGATCGAGACCAACAGCAATGGGGTGCCTGGAGGGATCGACAGCGTGCACAGCAGCTTGGCAGCCTATTCCCTCGCCAACAATGTCGAGAATCTGTACATCGATGCCGCTGGCGCTGCCAATGGCACGGGGAATACGCTGGACAACACGCTGTTCGCCGGTGCCGGCAACAACGTGCTGGACGGACGCGAGGGCAATGACACCGTGTCCTATGAGCGTGCGTTGGAGGGGGTTACCGTAACCCTTTCGACGTCCGCACAACAAAACACCGTGGGCTCCGGGCTCGACACCCTGAAATTTTTCGAGAACGTGACGGGCAGCGCTTACGCCGACACGCTATCGGGCAACAGCTCAGGGAACATTCTGAACGGTGGTGCGGGCAACGATACGCTGGTGGGAGGTTCGGGCGATGATCGGCTGATCGGCGGTGCAGGCACCGACAACCTCACCGGTGGTACTGGCGCGGACACCTATGCGTTTGGTGCCCTGTCGGACATGGGCGTCGGGGCTTTGCGCGATGTCATCAGCGGCTTCAAGACCATCGAAGGTGATCACCTGGATTTTACTGGCCTGGATGCCAATCCCCTGACTGCCACCGTCGACACCTTCACGTTCATCGGCAGCAATGCCTTCGACCCCACCAACGCCACCGGTCAGCTGCGCTTTGCCGATGGCATCCTCGAAGGCAGTGTCAACGCCGACGCCGCCCCTGAGTTCCAATTCGAAGTAGTGGGCGTCAAGGAGCTGCACGCCAGCGACTTTACAGCCTGAGTTGCGCTTGCTCGCGAAGGCGGTGGATCAGCCTGCAAGCTGATCCACTGCCTTCGAGAGCAAGGTCGCTCTGCTCATTCCTCTTTGAAGGCCGCAAGCAAGCGTTCACGTAAAGGTTTCATCAGGTAATTCATCAAGGTACGTTCCCCCGTCACCACCGTGACATCGGCGAGCATGCCGGGGCGCACTTGCAGCCCGGCGGTCTGCAGCGAGGCGACAG
>NZ_JBFUKU010000103.1:0-17503 GCF_056400685.1 Pseudomonas sp. P5_A12
TTCGAAACACACAAATCTATTACATACCCATTCGCTGGAGCGTGAACCGAAAGGTAAACGACCTGGCTACCGAATTTCTTGACGACCATAGAGCATTGGAACCACCTGATCCCATCCCGAACTCAGCAGTGAAACGATGCATCGCCGATGGTAGTGTGGGGTTTCCCCATGTGAGAGTAGGTCATCGTCAAGATTAAATTCCGAAACCCCTATCTGCGTATGCAGGTAGGGGTTTTGTTTTGCCCGCAGGAAAGTTCGTACAGCATTACCGGACAGCTCCCRGCTGTCACCGTCTCCCGACAATGCTAAGGTTCGGCCCTAGCAATTGTATTTTTCCAAGGAAGCCTTTATGCCGGACGCCAAGTCCCTCAATGCTGCTTTTATGGTGGTTCAAAGCAACAGTCTGAATGAACTGCGCAGCCTGGTGATCAGCGTAATGCGGCGTTATCCGCTGGCTCCCCTGGAAAATGAAATCGCCCTGGTGCAGAGCAATGGCATCGCACAGTGGCTTAAGTTGGCACTGGCCGAGGATCCGGAAGAGGATGATATGGGCGGCTGCGGTATTGCCGCTGCCATCGACGTGCAGTTACCCGGTAGCTTCATGTGGCAGCTTTATCGCATGGTCCTTGGACGGGATGAAATCCCGGTCAAATCGTTGCTCGATAAAGCACCACTGACGTGGCGTCTGATGCGCCTCCTTCCGCAACTGATCAACCAGCCGCACTTCGAGCCGTTACAGCGCTTCCTGACCCATGACACTGATTTGCGTAAGCGCTACCAGTTGGCTGAGCGACTGGCGGACCTGTTCGACCAATACCAGGTCTACCGAGCCGACTGGCTCGAAGACTGGGCTGAAGGTCGTCACCAACTTCGCAACAGCAGAGGCGAAGCCAAGCCTCTGGCCCCGGCCAACTGCTGGCAAGCGGAATTATGGCGGGCTCTGTTACTGGATGTGGGGGAGGAAGGCATGGCGCAAAGCCGTGCCGGTGTTCATCAGCGGTTTATCGAGCGCATCAACAGCCTTGACGTCGCCCCTGGCGGATTACCTTCACGGGTGATCGTTTTCGGGATTTCTTCTCTCCCCGCTCAGGCCCTTGAAGCGCTCGCTGGACTGGCTCGTTTCAGCCAGGTTCTGCTGTGTGTACATAACCCATGTCGTTACCATTGGGCTGACATCGTCGCCGATAAAGACCTGCTGYGGCATCAATACAAGCGCCAGGCCCGCAAGAGTGGAATGCCCGTTGTACTCGACCCGCAAACGCTCCACCAGCATGCTCATCCGCTGCTGGCTGCCTGGGGTAAACAGGGTCGGGACTACATCAATCTTCTCGACAGCTATGACGATCCCAACAGCTATAGCTCGGCATTTCGTGACGGGCGTATCGACCTGTTCAGCGACAATCAGCCAAAGAGCATGCTCAATCAATTGCAGGACGACATTCTCGAATTACGTCCACTGAGCGAGACGCGAGATTTCTGGCCTGCCGTCGATCTGGAGCAAGAGGAGTCGATCCGTTTTCACATCGCCCATAGCGCGCAGCGTGAAGTAGAGATCCTCCACGATCAGTTGCTCGCACGCTTCAGCGCTGATCCGGACCTGAGGCCTCGCGACATCATCGTGATGGTCCCGGACATCGACAGTTACGCACCACATATTCGCGCGGTATTCGGTCAGCTTGAGCGCCACGATCCACGCTTCATTCCGTTCACGCTTGCGGATCAAGGCCAGCGTGGTCGCGACCCCCTGCTGATAGCCGTTGAACACCTGCTCAAACTCCCCGATAGCCGTTTCCCCGTCAGCGAGATCCTCGATTTGCTGGACGTTCCTGCATTACGTGCCCGCTTTGGCGTTGAGGAGCGAGACCTGCCGACGCTGCACCGGTGGATCGAAGGTGCGGGCATCCGCTGGGGAATGAATGCCGAGCAGCGTGCGGGTCTGGGATTGCCTGAAGCGCTGGAGCAAAACAGTTGGCGATTCGGCCTCCGCCGGATGCTGCTGGGTTATGCCGTTGGCAGTGCCAATGCGTGCGAAGGCATCGAGCCTTACGACGAAATTGGCGGTCTGGATGCCGCACTTATCGGACCGTTGGTGGCCCTGCTGGATGCGTTGGAAATTGCCCACCAGGAACTGACTCAACCTGCACCGCCCAAGCAGTGGGGCGTGCGATTGCAAGCACTGGTGCAACTATTCTTCCAGGCCAGTAATGAGCATGACGACTACTTGCTGGCCCAGCTCGAAGAATTGCGCGAGAGCTGGCTCGACACCTGCGAGTCCGTAGGTTTGCACGACGATCTGCCGTTAACCGTGGTTCGGGAAGCCTGGCTTGCCGGACTGGATCAGGGTCGTCTGTCCCAGCGTTTTTTGGCCGGTGCCGTTAACTTCTGCACCTTGATGCCCATGCGGGCGATCCCGTTCAAACGGGTCTGTCTGCTGGGCATGAACGACGGCGACTATCCTCGTGCGCAACCGCCGCTGGATTTCGATCTTATGGGCAGTGACTACCGTCCCGGTGATCGATCCCGTCGCGAAGATGACCGTTATCTTCTGTTGGAAGCGCTGCTGTCGGCACGTGATCAGCTCTACATCAGCTGGGTTGGTCGAAGCATTCGGGATAACAGCGAACGCCCGGCCTCGGTGCTGATAGGCCAATTGCGTGACCATCTTTCCAGCGGCTGGCGACTGCGCGATGAGGACAAGGACCTGTTGAAGGCCATGACTCAGGAACACCCATTGCAGCCCTTCAGCGCTCGTTATTTTCATGAAGGTGACGCGCTGTTCAGCTACGCCAATGAGTGGCAAGTACTTCATCAAGTCACTGATCATATGGCTGACGGCGAAGTACTTGAGGCTTACGTCCAGGAGGAGCCGCTGAGCCTCGGTCAATTGCAGGATTTCGTGCGCAATCCCGTGCGGCATTTTTTCAGTCAGCGGCTGAAGGTGTTCTTCGAAGCGGCTGAAGTGCCGTTGGCCGATGAAGAACCCTTTGTCCTCGATGCGCTGCAACGCTATTCCCTCAGCGACAGCTTGCTTGCAGCGGCTCTGGGACGCATCGATCACGCCGATCAGGCACTTGATGAACAGGCCAAGCGCCTGCAAAACAGCGGGCTGCTGCCCATGGCAGGATTTGGCGAATGCCTTCAGCGTGAGTTGATCGAGCCGCTGCCGGATCTGGTGCAGCGTTATCAACAGCTCCTGGCGTTATGGCCGACGCCGCTTACCAGCGCTCTGCCGGTGAATCTTGAGTTGGAAGGACTGCGCCTGGAAGGTTGGCTCAGTGGCCTGCACCAACGTGCAGACGGTGGTTTGCTGTCGGTCACGACCATCCCCAACAGCATTGGCTCAGTCAAAACCCGAAAATGGCACCGCTTGACGCGGCCTTGGGTCAATCATCTGGTTGCCTGCGCCAGCGGCATACCGATGACCACCGGGCTGGTGGCCAGCGACGACAGCCTGCTGCTGGAGCCACTGGAAAAGGGCGCAGCGCTAAAAGTTCTGGGACATCTCCTGGAGGCCTGGCAGGCGGGCATGCGTCAACCTCTGTCGATTGCAGTAAAAACAGCCTTCGCCTGGCTTGGTCAGACCGATCCGCTGAAAGCTGAAGTCGCCGCCCGCAAAGCCTACGAAGGCGATGGCCAGACCACTGACGGAGAGCGCCGCGAAAGCCCTGCACTCACCCGACAGTTTGCTGATTTCGACGCGTTGATGAATGACGAAACCTTCCCCGACTGGTGCAACGCGTTGTACAAACCGATGCTTGAAGCCCCCTGGCGTTCACTGACCAGCGAGGGGGCTCGTTCATGACCACAAAAACACCTCTAGCGCTGGCCTTCCCACTGCGCGGCAGCCAACTGATCGAAGCCAGCGCCGGGACTGGCAAGACCTTCACTATCTCCGCGCTTTATCTGCGTCTTGTTCTGGGTCACGGAAGTGATGCGAGTGGCTACGGGCGTGAGCTGTTGCCGCCGCAAATCCTCGTTGTGACCTTCACCGATGCCGCCACCAAAGAGTTGCGTGAACGCATACGAACGCGCCTGGCCGAGGCCGCGCGGTTCTTCCGTGATGAGACGACGGCGCCGGATGGCCTCATTGCCGAACTGCGTGATCAGTACCTCCCCGAACAGTGGTCGGGCTGCGCAAATCGTCTGGACATCGCTGCGCAATGGATGGATGAGGCGGCCGTCTCGACCATCCACAGTTGGTGTCAGCGTATGCTGCGCGAACATGCGTTCGACAGCGGCAGCTTGTTTACCCAGACCCTGGAAACCGATCACAGTGATTTGCTGGGCGAAGTCCTGCGCGATTACTGGCGATTGTTTTGTTACCCGATGCAAGGCGATGCACTGAATTGGGTGCGCAACAATTGGGGTGGTCCGGCGGCATTGCTGCCGCGCGTGCGTGGTTTGTTCGCCAGCGAGCGCGACAGTGTTGAAGGTAAAGAGCCGGCCGAACTGATCAACGAATGTTTGCAGGAACGGCGAAGCGCGTTGCTCGAACTCAAGATGCCTTGGCGCCAATGGGCGGACGAGCTGCTGGTCATCTGTCATCAAGGCGTTGCGAGCAAAAGTGTCGACGGTCGAAAAATGCAGGCGCGCTACTTCGAGCCCTGGTTTGAAAAAATCAAAGCATGGGCCGAAGACGAAGCGCTTGAGCAACTGGACATCGGCACCGGCTTCACTCGTCTGACGCCTGATGGCATGGCCGAAGCCTGGAAGGGCGAAGCACCCCGCCATCCCGGATTGGACGCGATGCCCGGTCTCAAGGCCAGGCTAGACGGACTGCCGACCCCCGATGCTGTCGTTCTGCAACATGCCGCGCATTGGGTTGGAACACGCTTCGAGGAAGAAAAACGCCGACGCGCGGAGATGGGCTTCGATGACATGCTGCTGCGCCTGGATGCCGCCTTGCAGTCCGAGGGAGGCGAGCGCCTGGCCACCTTGATTCGTGAGCAGTTCCCGGTCGCGTTGATCGACGAATTCCAAGACACTGACCCGGTGCAATACCGGATCTTCGAAAGCATCTATCGCATCGAGGACAACAATCCGGAATGCGGCTTGTTCCTCATTGGTGACCCGAAACAGGCGATCTATGCATTCCGTGGCGCCGACATTTATACCTACCTGCGCGCCCGTCAGGCCACCACCGGACGACTGCATACGCTGGGCACAAATTTCCGCTCCAGCCACGGCATGGTCAGTGCGGTGAATCATGTTTTCGAACGCGCCGAGTCTCGTGAGCTGGGGCGCGGAGCCTTCCTGTTTCGGGAAAAAAATGGCGACAACCCTGTACCGTTTTTACCTGTCGAGTCCCAAGGGCGCAAAGAGGTACTGCACTTAGAGGGACAAGTGGTGCCGTCCCTGAATATCTGGCATTTGTCCGAAGAACAACCCCTGTCCGGCGCGGTGTACCGGCAACAATTGGCTGCCGCTTGCGCCAGTGAAATCGCTGCATTGCTCAACGGTGGACAACAAGGGCGGGCGGGGTTTGTCGAGGCAGGCAAGGACTTCAGAGGCCTGCTTCCAGCGGATATCGCAATCCTTGTGCGCGATGGCAAAGAGGCTCAAGCGGTGCGCGGCGAACTCTCGGCGCGAGGTGTGCGTAGCGTTTATCTGTCGGACAAGGACTCGGTGTTCGCCGCCCAAGAAGCTCACGACGTGCTGACCTGGCTCAAGGCCTGTGCCGAGCCCGATCTCGAGCGGCCACTGCGCGCCGCGTTGGCCTGCATTACGCTCAATCTGTCGCTGGCTGAACTTGAGCGATTGAATCAGGACGAACTGGCCTGGGAAGCACGGGTCATGCAATTCCGTGGCTATCGCGAGCTCTGGCGCAAGCAAGGCGTGCTGCCGATGCTGCGACGTTTGTTGCATGACTTCCAGCTACCGCAAGTATTGATCGCGCGCAGCGACGGGGAGCGAGTACTGACCAACCTGCTGCACCTGTCCGAACTGCTGCAGCAGGCAGCGGCCGAACTCGATGGCGAGCAGGCGCTGATTCGTCATTTGTCTGAGCATCTGGCGTTGTCCGGCCAGGCCGGCGAAGAGCAGATCCTGCGCCTGGAAAGCGACGAACAACTGGTCAAGGTCGTGACCATTCACAAGTCCAAGGGCCTTGAATATCCCTTGGTGTTTCTGCCCTTCATCTGTTCGGCGAAGCCGGTGGATGGCAGTCGTCTGCCGCTGCATTACCACGACGAAAACGGCAAGGCTCAGGTGACCCTGAAGCCGACGGACGAGTTGATTACCCTGGCCGACGATGAGCGTCTGGCCGAGGATCTGCGCTTGCTGTATGTCGCCCTGACTCGCGCGCAACATGCGTGCTGGCTCGGCGTGACGGATCTCAAGCGCGGCAATAACAACAGTTCTGTGCTGCACCTGTCGGCGCTAGGCTACCTGTTGGGGGGTGGTTTGCCATTGGCCGAGTCGGCAGGCTTGAAGCGCTGGCTGGAAGACTTGCAGCAGGACTGCCCGGCGCTGGTTTACGCTGAAATGCCGCAAGCCACCGCCGAGCATTACCAGCCGCCGCAAAACCAGGCGACCTTGCTCGCGCTGCGCGTCCCCAAACGCAAGGCCAGTGAAAACTGGTGGATCGCCTCCTATAGCGCCTTGCGCATTGGCGACCGTTTGAGCGTGGGCAGTGACGAAGCCCCAGAGAGTCCGCAAGCGCAAAAGCTCTTCGACGACGAACGCCTCGATCCGCACGCTCCACGAGAAGTGGCGGCTGGTGGCGGTGATATCCATCGATTCCCCCGAGGCCCCAACCCCGGCACCTTTCTCCATGGTTTGCTGGAATGGGCCGGTGACGAAGGTTTTGCCGCCAGTCCGCAAGCGATCGAAGACGCGATTGCCCGGCGCTGCAACCGCCGTGGCTGGGAAGGCTGGATCACTACGCTGAGCGATTGGCTGCAGCATTTGCTCAAGTCCCCGCTGCGCCTCGGCGGCGGGACGGCACCAGTGATTTTCGAGCAACTGACCCAGTACCGCGTCGAGATGGAGTTCTGGTTCGCCAGCCATAAAGTCGACGTGCTCAAACTGGATGAACTGGTGTGCCAACACACCCACAACGGCGTTGCTCGAGTGGCGGCCGAACCAGTCTTGCTCAACGGCATGTTCAAGGGCTTTATCGACCTGACCTTCGAGCACGATGGCCGCTATTACGTCGCCGACTACAAATCCAACTGGCTAGGCGTTGATGACGCGGCCTACACCGAACAGGCCATGGAGCAGTCGATTCTCGATAACCGCTATGACCTGCAATACGTGTTGTACCTGTTGGCCTTGCACCGACAGCTCAAGGCGCGGCTTGTCGACTACGATTACGACCGGCACGTCGGTGGTGCGCTCTACCTGTTCTTGCGCGGTACGCGAGCTACCACCCAAGGCGCGTATTTCGCCCGTCCACCCAAAGAACTGATCGAGCGACTGGACCGATTGTTCCAAGGCAAGCCAGAACCCAAGGCCGAACCCGCCTGGGAACAGGGAGTACTGCTATGAGCCGCACCTTCGCCGATTTGCTGCCCACACCCTTGGCGGCCGAAAGCCTGACGGATCTGGCGCCATTGAGTCGTGCCGATGACCTGCTGCTGTTACTGACGCGCTGGGTTGAGCGGGGCTGGTTGCGAGCGCTGGACAAGGCCTTCGTCGCCTTCCTGCACGAACTCGCTCCCGATGATGATCCGTTGGTGTTACTTGCTGCCGCACTGACCAGTCACCAACTGGGCCACGGTCATGTATGTCTGGATCTGTTCGAGACGCTGAAAGAGCCGGATTTCGCCCTGTCGCTACCCCCTGAAGGTGATCTGCACAGTGGCGCGATGGTATTGCCGTCGCAATTGCTGGAAGCGCTGGACGGTGCCCATTGGTGCAAGGTTCTGGCCTCCAGCAATCTGGTGGCGCTGGCCGCAGACGGTCGTGAATCTGCGCAATCGCGGCCCTTGGTTTTATCCGGCAAGCGCCTGTACCTGCGCCGCTACTGGGCTTACGAAAGACGCATCGACGATGCCCTGCGCCTACGACTGGCTGAACACGAAACGACGCCGGATGACTTACCCCAACGCCTGACCGGTCTGTTCGGTTCCGCTAAAACCGGTGAAGTGATCGACTGGCAAAAACTCGCCTGTGCCTTGGCGACCCGCAGTGCATTCAGCATCGTGACCGGCGGACCCGGCACCGGCAAGACCACCACCGTCGTACGTTTGCTGGCCTTGCTCCAGGCGCCCGCCGTTGAAGCCGGCAAACCGCTGCGCATCCGGCTTGCCGCTCCCACCGGCAAGGCGGCGGCCCGACTCACGGAGTCGATCAGCCAACAGGTGCGGACTCTGGCAGTCGCCGAATCGGTTCGCGGTCAGATCCCGTCGGACGTCACTACCGTGCACCGTTTGCTGGGCAGTCGTCCCGGCACTCGACACTTCCGCCATCACGCCGGTAATCGTTTGCCGCTGGATGTGCTGGTGGTGGACGAAGCGTCAATGATCGACCTGGAAATGATGGCCAACCTGCTGGATGCGATGCCGGCCCACGCGCGGTTGGTGTTGTTGGGGGACAAGGATCAGCTGGCATCCGTGGAGGCCGGCGCGGTGCTGGGCGATTTGTGCCGGGATGCCGAGGCGGGTTGGTACAGCCCGCAGACTCGCCAGTGGCTGGAAGCGGTCAGTGGTGAAAGTCTTGAAACCAGTGGATTGCAGGCCGACACCCAGGGCGCTCATCCACTCGCCCAGCAAGTGGTGATGCTGCGTCATTCACGCCGGTTCGGCGAGGGCAGCGGCATTGGTCAACTGGCTCGGTGGGTCAATCAGCAACAACCGGAACAAGCCCGCAAGTTGTTGGCCGCTCGAAGCCACGACGATGTGTTTTCCCTGTCGCTCAAGGGTGAGCAAGACCGGGCGCTGGAGCGCTTGTTGCTCGAAGGCCATGGCGAGGGACCGCAAGGCTATCGTCACTATTTGAATCTTCTGCGCAGGCAGCGGCCAGCGCTCGACAGTCCGCTCGACGATGCACGCTGGACCGAATGGGCGCGAGACGTGTTGCAAGCCTTCGATGCTTTCCAGTTGCTGTGCGCCGTCCGCAAAGGGCCGTGGGGCGTGGAAGGTTTGAATCAGCGAGTGACCGCCGCGCTGCTCAAGGCCCGACTGATCGACAGCGATCAGCAGTGGTACGAAGGGCGCCCTGTGTTGATGACCCGTAACGACTACGGCCTGGGGTTGATGAACGGTGACATCGGCATCGCCCTCAAACTGCCGGAGCGTGAGGGACCCGAAGCAGGCAAGCAGGTGCTGCGCGTGGCGTTCCCACGCAATGATGGTCAGGGCGGCGTTCGTTTTGTGCTGCCGAGCCGGCTCAACGATGTCGAAACCGTCTACGCCATGACGGTGCACAAATCCCAGGGCTCTGAATTCGCCCATACGGCGCTGATTCTGCCGGATGCCCTGAACCCTGTGCTCACCAAGGAACTGATCTACACCGGGATCACCCGGGCCAAGCACTGGTTCACCTTGATCGAGCCGCGCGCCGGTGTCTTCGAAGAGGCCGTGCGGCGCAAGGTCAAGCGCTTGAGCGGGTTGATGCTGGAGTTGGAGGAGGGTGTTGCGCCGGGTCTTTGATTGAGCGCCGACTAGTCGGCGAACAACATCTCCCGGCTTTCACCCATCAACAGGCCTTGATTCTGTTCAGTGACCGAACGGATGTAATCCCACAGCAGGGTAATCCGCTTGAGCTTGCGCAGGTCCTCCCGGCAGTACATCCAGAATTGTCGGGTGATGTTGATCTCTTGCGGCAACACCGGCAGCAGCCGTGGGTCCTGGGCCGTGAGGAAGCACGGCAGAATTGCCAGTGATCGCCCCTGTTGCGCCGCCACGAACTGCGCAATCACGCTGGTGCTGCGCAGATTGGCGCTGGCGCCGGGCAATACGTTCGCCAGGTACAACAGCTCTGAGCTGAACGCCAGATCGTCGACATAACTGATGAATGAATGCTTGCCCAAGTCTGCCGGGCGGCGGATCGGTGGGTGTTTGTCCAGATAGTCCTGGGTCGCGTACAGCTGCAATCGGTAGTCGCAGAGTTTGCAGCAGACGTACGGCCCGTGCTCCGGGCGCTCCAGGGCGATGACGATGTCGGCTTCGCGCTTGGACAAGCTGATGAAGTGCGGCAGCGGCAGGATGTCGACGGAGATGGCCGGGTAGGCGTCGACGAAATGACTCAGTTGCGGCGTGATGAAAAAACTGCCGAAGCCTTCGGTGCAGCCCATGCGCACGTGACCGGACAATGCCACTCCGGACCCCGAAACCTGCTCGCAAGCCATGTGCAATGTGCTTTCAATGGACTCGGCGTAACCCAGTAACCGCTGGCCTTCAGCGGTCAGGACAAAACCGCTGGTCCGGGACTTCTCGAACAACAAAGTCCCCAATGCCGCTTCCAGCGAACTGATGCGCCGCGACACGGTGGTGTAGTCCACTGCCAGGCGCTTGGCCGCAGTACTGGCCTTGCGGGTGCGGGCGACTTCGAGAAAAAACTTGAGGTCATCCCAGTTCAACGAGCCTAAAGACGTGATGTTTTTTTGCATGATGGACCGGCTTTTATGTGCGTTCTTATTAGAAGTTTGCACATCTATACTCCAAAAACAGCCCCACAACCAATGCGCGGCACACGCCTCATCACAAGGCGACTTTCTCGCCTTGGCTCCCAAGATAAAAACAAGCATCCGGAGACCCACATGAACGCTTCGCTCACGCCTAATGAAACCACTGTCCAAACGGTAAAGCTGTTGATCGACGGCCAGTGGGTCGAATCCCAAACCACCGAATGGCACGACATCGTCAACCCGGCGACCCAGCAAGTGCTGGCCAAAGTGCCGTTTGCCACCGCCGAAGAAGTCGACGCCGCCATCAGTGCTGCCCATCGCGCCTTCCAGACCTGGAAGCTGACGCCAATCGGTGCGCGGATGCGCATCATGCTCAAGCTCCAGGCGCTGATTCGTGAACATTCCAAACGTATCGCTGTGGTGCTGAGTGCAGAGCAGGGCAAAACCATTGCCGACGCTGAAGGCGACATTTTCCGTGGTCTGGAAGTGGTCGAGCACGCCTGCTCCATTGGCAGCCTGCAAATGGGTGAGTTTGCCGAAAACGTGGCTGGCGGTGTCGATACCTACACCCTGCGTCAGCCAATCGGCGTATGCGCCGGCATCACCCCGTTCAATTTCCCGGCGATGATTCCGCTTTGGATGTTCCCGATGGCCATTGCCTGCGGCAACACCTTCGTGCTCAAGCCGTCCGAACAGGACCCGATGTCGACCGTGCTCCTGGTGGAACTGGCCATTGAGGCCGGTGTTCCAGCGGGCGTACTGAACGTCGTGCATGGCGGCAAGGATGTGGTCGACGCGCTGTGCACGCACAAAGACATCAAGGCTGTTTCCTTCGTCGGTTCTACCGCCGTCGGTACTCACGTCTACGACCTGGCCGGCAAACACGGCAAGCGCGTGCAATCGATGATGGGCGCGAAGAACCACGCCGTGGTGCTGCCGGATGCCAATCGCGAACAAGCACTGAATGCCCTGGTCGGCGCCGGTTTTGGCGCGGCGGGTCAGCGCTGCATGGCTACCTCCGTGGTGGTGTTGGTGGGCGCGGCGAAACAATGGCTGCCAGACCTGAAAGCGCTGGCACAGAAACTGACCGTGAATGCCGGCAGCGAGCCGGGCACTGACGTCGGCCCGGTGATCTCGAAAAAAGCCAAGCAGCGAATTCTTGATCTGATCGAAAGCGGCATCAAGGAAGGCGCCAAACTGGAGCTGGACGGTCGCGAGATCACGGTTCCCGGTTACGAGAAGGGCAACTTTGTCGGCCCGACCTTGTTCTCCGGCGTGACCACCGACATGCAGATCTACACCCAGGAAATCTTCGGCCCGGTGCTGGTGGTGCTGGAAGTGAATACGCTCGACGAGGCGATTGCGCTGGTCAACGCCAACCCATTCGGCAACGGCACAGGCCTGTTCACCCAGAGCGGTGCGGCGGCGCGTAAATTCCAGAACGAAATCGACGTCGGTCAGGTCGGCATCAACATCCCGATTCCAGTGCCGGTCCCGTTCTTCAGCTTCACCGGTTCGCGCGGCTCCAAGCTCGGCGACCTCGGCCCGTATGGCAAGCAAGTGGTGCAGTTCTACACTCAGACCAAGACCGTCACCAGTCGCTGGTTCGATGACGACAGCGTCAACGACGGTGTGAACACCACCATCAACTTGCGTTAAGGAGCCGGACATGAAAATCGCTTTTATCGGTCTCGGCAACATGGGCGCCCCGATGGCGCGCAACCTGATCAAGGCTGGTCACGCCTTGCGTCTGGTCGACCTGAACAAAACCGTGCTGGCGGAGCTTGAGCAGCTGGGCGGCAGCATCAGCGCTTCGGCCCGTGAAGCGGCGCAAGGCGCGGAACTGGTGATCACCATGCTCCCGGCCGCTGTGCATGTGCGCAGCGTGTGGCTGGGTGAAGACGGCGTTCTCGCCGGTATCGGCCAGGGTGTACCGGCCGTGGATTGCAGCACCATTGATCCACAGACGGCGCGCGATGTCGCCGCCGCGGCTGCCAAGCAAGGCGTGGCCATGGCCGATGCGCCGGTTTCCGGCGGCACCGGTGGTGCCGCGGCCGGGACGCTGACCTTTATGGTCGGCGCTACTCCTGAGCTGTTTGCCACCCTGCAACCGGTGCTGGCGCAGATGGGCCGCAACATCGTTCATTGCGGTGAAGTCGGCACCGGGCAAATCGCCAAGATCTGTAACAACCTGCTGTTGGGGATTTCCATGGTTGGCGTCAGCGAAGCCATGGCGCTGGGTGATGCCCTGGGAATCGACACGACCGTGCTGGCCGGAATCATCAACAGTTCCACCGGTCGTTGCTGGAGTTCGGAGATGTACAACCCGTGGCCGGGCGTCGTTGAAACAGCGCCGGCCTCGCGCGGTTATACCGGCGGCTTCGGTGCTGAGTTGATGCTCAAGGACCTGGGGTTGGCCACGGAAGCGGCCCGTCAGGCGCATCAACCGGTGGTGCTCGGCGCGGTGGCCCAACAGTTGTATCAGGCGATGAGCCAGCGCGGGGAAGGTGGCAAGGACTTCTCGGCGATCATCAATAGCTATCGCAAACCGCAGTAAAAGAGCGGCTGCGAGAAGCCTGTATTGAAATGAAGACCTGTGGGAGCGAGCCTGCTCGCGAAGAGGGCGTGTCAGTCGACATAGATGTTGGATGACACACCGCATTCGCGAGCAGGCTCGCTCCCACAGTGAATGCATTTATCTGGAGACATTTACCGGGAGATCACATCGAGTGATCTCCCGGTTTTTTGCATCAGGCAAACACGAAATACTTGCGCACGGTTTCAACCACTTCCCATGTGCCTTTCATCCCCGGCTCGATGACGAAAATGTCGCCGGCACGCAGATGGATCGGCTCTTTTCCTTCCGGGGTGATGATGCAGTAGCCCTCGCGGAAGTCGCAGTATTCCCACTTCACGTATTCGACATACCACTTGCCCGGCGTGCAGATCCAAGTGCCCATGATCTTGCTGCCGTCTTCGCTGGTGTAGGCGTTGAGGTTGACGGTGTGCGGGTCGCCTTCGAGTTTTTCCCATTTGCAGGCGTCGAGTACGGGCAGCGGATGAGTGTCGCGAAGAACGGTAATCGGTGCGGTCATGTGGACTCCGGGCGGTGGATTCAAGAACTGAAGAGGCACCCTATAGCGCCCGTGAACCGGTCAGTTGTCTGAACTCGACATCGAAGTGTCCAGAAACGCGCGACCCCGCTACTAAAGGCTCAAGGCGTGTAACAGCGCCTTCGCATAGCCGGGCAGCGCCGCAAAGTCCCGGGCGCAGAGCAGCAGTTTGCGTTGAGCCCAAGGTTCCTGCAGGGCCGTCCACTTGAAAGGCCGTTCCCCCGGCCAGCGTTCGACGGCTGCCAGGGGCACAATTGCCAGCCCGGCACCGCGCGCGACCATGCGCATCACGCCCTCGAAACCGTCGGCGYGGATGCGGATTTGCAGGCGTGAGCCGATGTGCAGGGCCTGTTCTTCGAGGTACACCGCCAGGGCGCTGTTGGCGTTCAGTCCTACGTAATCGTGGTGCAAGGTGTCGCCGAAACTCAGTGATTCACTGTCCGCCAACGGGTGGTCGAGGGGCAGAATCAGTACCAGTGGGTCGTCGCGAAACGGGCAGGTTTGTAGGTCATCGGTGTCGACTGCGTCGGACACGATGCCCAGGTCTGCCGCGCCCTGACGCAGCGCGTGGGTGATGCGCGCGCTGGGCAGCTCTTGCAGATCRATGTCGAGGTTTGGGTGCGCGTGCAGGAAGTCGGCGAGCAACTCCGGCAGGTACTCGGTGATCGCCGTGGTGTTGCACAACAAGCGCACTTGGCCTTTGACACCTTTGGCGTATTCGGCCAGGTCCTGTTGCATGTGTTCGGCTTGTTGCAGCAGGGATCGGGCGTGTTTTGCCAGGGCTTTGCCTGCCGGAGTGGGCGTCACACCACGACGGCCTCGTTCCAGAAACTCGATGCCGAGCGAAGCCTCCATGGCGCGGATTCTCGCGCTCGCCGCCGCCAGGGACAGATGACTGCGCGCAGCGCCGGCGGTGATGTTGCCGCTGTCGAGGATGTTCAGGTAGAGGCGCAGGTCGGTCAGGTCGAAGTGCATGCTTAGTCCAAAGCTCGTTCCCACGCTCTGCGTGGGAATGCCTCAATGGGCGCTCTGCGTCCGCTTCGGTAAGTGACGCGGAGCGTCACGGGCTGCATTCCCACGCAGAGCGTGGGAACGATCAAGTTTTCAGCCTATTGCTTGGCAAGAGGCAACCTCAGTATATGGCAGATTTTCACACGGCCAATCCAGGCTCAGGATAGCCCCATGAATACTCTCGCCGCGTTCTATCAAAACCTCGGACTGGTCCTTTCTTTGCTGGTCATCGTTACCTTCATGCTGGCCGGCATCATCAAAGGGCTCATCGGCCTCGGCTTGCCAACCATCGCCATGGGGCTACTCGGTCTGGCTATGGCCCCGTCGCAGGCTGCCGCGCTGCTGATCATTCCGGCAACGCTCACCAACGTCTGGCAACTGGCATTCGGCGGACATTTACGCGGGTTGATCAAGCGTCTATGGCCAATGCTGCTGGCCATCTTCTTCGGCACCGGCGTCGGCACGCTCTGGATTGGTATGGCGGATGGGCATTGGGTGGTGCGCGCATTGGGCGCTGCGTTGTTGGTCTACGCGCTGAGTGGGTTGTTCCTGCCGACCTTGCGCGTCGGCGGTCGTACCGAACGCTGGCTCGGTCCGCTGTGCGGCGTGCTGACGGGCATCATCACCTCGGCCACTGGTGTCTTCGTGATTCCGGCGGTGCCTTATCTGCAAGCGCTCGGTTTGAGCAAGGACGAACTCGTGCAGGCGCTGGGCTTGTCGTTCACCGTTTCGACCCTGGCGCTGGCGGCCGGCCTGTGGTGGCGCGGCGGTTTGGGTGGTGGTGAATTGAGCGCGTCGTTGCTGGCGCTGATTCCGGCAGTGCTCGGCATGTGGCTGGGCCAATGGCTGCGTCAGCGGATCAGCGCCGCATTGTTCAAACGAGTGTTCTTCCTCGGCCTCGGCGTGCTCGGCGGACACTTGCTGATCAGCGGTTAGCGGACGACGGGCTGAGCATGTCGATGGCACGGATCTCGAAATCCCGTTCCAGGTATTCATCGCGCTGGTCGAGGAACTGCTTCATGCGCGGCAGATTCGAGTGCACGTCCAGGTGGGCCTGGGATTGCCAGATCTCGTAGAAGATAAACAGCGTCGGGTCCTGTTTGTCGCGCAGCATGTGATATTCGATGCAACCGGGCTCGGCGCGGCTGGCGTCCACATAGCTGCGGAAAAACGCTTCGAACGCGTCGGATTTTTCCGGGTGGGTCTTGGCGTGCAGGATGAAGCCTTGCAGTTCACTCATCAGAAATCCCTCAAATTAAGAATCGGCGAAAGTCTATGGCAACAATCGCCTATGGATTCGTGCGTATTGGTCAAAATGGTTTTGCGCATTCGGGGCTTATTCCGCGCGAGGCCAACCATTAACCTGCCGCCATCCATTTTCTGACCTTCCGAGATTTCTCATGAAAAAAGTTCTGTTGCTCAATGGCGGCAAAAAATTCGCCCACTCCGATGGCCGCTACAACGCCACCCTGCATGAAGCCGCGCTGAGCGTGCTGGACCGCGGCGGCTTCGATGTGAAAGCCACCTTCATCGACGAGGGTTACGACGTCGCCGAAGAAGTCGCCAAATTTCTCTGGGCCGACGTGATCATTTACCAAATGCCGGGCTGGTGGATGGGCGCGCCGTGGACGGTGAAAAAGTACATCGACGAAGTCTTCACCGAAGGCCATGGCAGCCTTTACGCCAGTGATGGCCGCACCCGCTCCGATGCCTCGCAGAAATATGGCAGCGGGGGACTGGTGCAGGGCAAGCAGTACATGTTGTCGCTGACCTGGAACGCGCCGCAGCAAGCCTTCGACGATCCGACCGACTTCTTCGAAGCCAAAGGCGTGGACGCGGTGTACTTTCCGTTCCACAAGGCCAACGAGTTTCTTGGCATGACTGGCCTGCCGACATTCCTCTGCGTGGACGTGATGAAGCGTCCGAATATAGAAGCCGATGTGGCGCGTTATGAGCAGCATTTGACCGAGGTGTTTGACCTGTCCGCTTGAGGTTCCTTTTGCCCCGCATCCAGCTACTATCAAGCCAGTTTTTGAAAGAGGGGCCGCTGTGAAAGCCAGATCCGATGAGTTGCAGATTTTCGTCTGCGTGATTGAATGCGGGTCGATTTCCGCGGCGGCCGAACAGGTCGGGCAAACGCCTTCGGCGGTCAGCCGCACGCTGTCACGGCTGGAGGCGAAACTCGATACCACGCTGATCAACCGCACCACACGGCGCATGGACCTGACCGAGGAGGGCAAGTATTTCTTCGAGCACGCCAAGCGGATTCTCGATCAGATGGATGAACTCGAAGAACGCCTCAGCTCACGTCAGCAAACCCCGTCCGGACGCTTGCGCATCAACTCCGCCTCACCGTTCATGCTGCACGCCATCGTGCCTTACATCGATGAATTTCGTCGGCTCTACCCGGACATCCAGCTCGAACTCAACAGCAACGATTTGATCATCGACCTGCTGGAGCAAAGCACCGACATCGCCATCCGCATTGGCACGCTCACCGACTCGACCCTGCATGCACGCTCCTTGGGTTGCAGCCCGCTGCACATCGTCGCCAGCCCGGTTTACCTTGAACAACACGGTACGCCGCAGGCGGTTGCGGATTTGAGTGAGCACGCGTTGCTGGGGTTTACCCATAACGAAGGCCTAAACCAATGGCCGTTGCGCTCTGTGCATGGTGATCGCTGGCCGATCCAGGCGTCGATCAGCGCCTCCAGCGGTGAGACGATCCGGCATCTGGCGCTGGAAGGCCAAGGCATTGCTTGCCTATCGCACTACATGACAATCGACGACATTCGCGCCGGGCGATTGC
>NZ_JBFUKU010000104.1:0-17469 GCF_056400685.1 Pseudomonas sp. P5_A12
GCTGGAGTTGTTGCGCGGTTTTGGTTGCGATCAAGTGCAGGGGTATCTGATCAGCAAGCCGTTACCGCTGGCGGAGCTGGTTAAATATCTGACCTTCGACAGTCGCCAGCAGCCGATGCTAGAAGTGGTGAATTAACCACAAACCAATGTGGGAGCGAGCCTGCTCGCGAAGGCGGAGCGTCAGTCAACGTAGAGGTCGACTGACACGGCCCCTTCGCGAGCAGGCTCGCTCCCACATTGGTTTGTGGTTAATTCACCACTTCTAGCATCGGCTGCTGGCGACTGTCGAAGGTCAGATATTTAACCAGCTCCGCCAGCGGTAACGGCTTGCTGATCAGATACCCCTGCACTTGATCGCAACCAAAACCGCGCAACAACTCCAGCTGCTCCGCTGTTTCCACCCCTTCAGCAACCACCTCAAGATTGAGGTTGTGCGCCAGGTTGATCATCGCGTGGACCAGCTTGCGATTCTCATCACGTTCTTCCATGCCGCCGACAAAACTCTTGTCGACCTTCAGCAACGCGATCGGCAGGCTGTTGAGGTGCACGAAGGACGAGAACCCGGTGCCGAAGTCATCCAGAGAGAAGCGCACGCCCAGGCGTCCGAGGGCGTCCATGGTTTGCTTGACCAGATCGCTGCGGCGCATCACCGCGGTTTCGGTCAGTTCGAACTCCAGCCATTGCGCTTCGACGCCGCGCTCGGCAATCAGCCGGCTCAAGGTGGATAGCAACTGGCTGTCCTGAAACTGCCGGAATGACAGGTTGATCGCCATGTGCAACGCCGAAAAACCCTGTTCGCGCAAGGCTTGCATGTCTTGCAGCGCCCGGGAAATCACCCAGTAACCCAGCGGCACGATCAAACCGCTTTGCTCGGCCAGCGGTACGAATTCGCTCGGTGGCAGCAAACCGCGCTCGGCATGACGCCAGCGCACCAATGCTTCGAGGCCAACAATCTGGCCGTCAGCAAGGTTCAGGCGAGGCTGGTAATGCAGCTCCAGTTCGTCACGGCGCAAGGCCCGGCGCAGCTCGCTTTCAAGGTCGGCCATGCTACGGGCGTTGCGGTTGATGCGTTCGTTGAAGATGTGAAAGGTGCAGCCTTGGGTGCTCTTGGCCTGCTGCATGGCGATGTGCGCGTGCCACATCAGCGGGTCGGCGCCGGCCTGGGCCCGGGCATGAGCAATGCCCAGGCTGGAACCGATCAACAGGCTTTCGCCGTCGACCCAGTAGGGTTCGGCCAGTGCTTCGGTAATGCGCTCAGCCATCCACTCGGCGCGCTGAGGCGCACGGCGGGTGTCGATCAGCAAGGCGAATTCATCACTGCCCAGGCGCGCCAGTTGATCGCCGACCTCAAGCTGGCTTTTCAACCGCGCGACCACTTGCAGGATCAAGCGGTCGCCGGCCTGGTGGCCAAGGGCATCGTTGGCATGACGGAAGTTGTCGAGATCAAGGTGACCGAGGGCCAGGCCGCGGCCGTCGTTTTCCGCCAGACGTGCGGCCAGCAAGGTCTGAAAACCCTGGCGGTTGGCGATACCGGTCAACGGATCCTGCTCTGCCAGGCGCTGCAAGGTATTTTCCAGCAGGCCACGCTCACGTACATGCCGCAGGCACCGGCGCAACATACCGGCATCGAGCAGATCACGTACCAGCCAGTCACTCACACCATCGGGCGTCACCGGTGGCTCGTGTTCGACCAACAACACCGTCGGCAAGCTGCAACGGCCAGGTAGCGGCTGAAGTGCAGGAACAGTCAACAACACCGCGTTGCGGTTGTCATCGAACAAATTGCAGACCGACTCCCAGCTCGGTGCACTGATAAGCACGGCCGAACTCCCCATCGGAGCCAGACACTCGCGCAACAACGCTACCCACGCTGGCTCTTCGGCCAGTAGCAGCAAACGCAAGGGTTCGACAGGCGTAGACAAGCTGGCTCCCTAGACTCTGCAAGGATGTAGGCGGCAGGCATTATGCCGCGCTAGTAACCAATGACCAAATGGCATCAAGTATCAAGCGCGGTTTTGTGTCTGAATCTGAACATTAGCCACAAATTCACCGCGCATCCTGCTTGAAAGTATCAAAACCGGCAATTAGAGAAAGCGTGTTGCGTCACAAGTCGGACAGAGCAGCACAATTCGCTGAGCCTGTTAAAATGCTGGCCCTTTTCACAAATGACTCCCTGAATTCCGTATGTCCCGACTCAATCCCCGGCAGCAAGAAGCCGTGAGCTACGTCGGCGGCCCTCTTTTGGTGCTCGCCGGCGCAGGCTCCGGCAAAACCAGTGTGATCACGCGCAAAATCGCGCACCTGATCCAGAATTGCGGCATCCGCGCCCAGTACATTGTCGCCATGACCTTTACCAACAAGGCCGCGCGCGAGATGAAGGAACGGGTCGGCACCCTGCTCAAGGGCGGCGAAGGCCGTGGCCTGACGGTGTGCACCTTCCACAACCTGGGGCTGAACATCATCCGCAAGGAACACGTGCGGCTGGGCTACAAGCCGGGCTTCTCGATCTTTGACGAGACCGACGTCAAAGCCTTGATGACCGACATCATGCAGAAGGAATACGCGGGCGACGACGGCGTCGACGAGATCAAGAACATGATCGGCTCGTGGAAAAACGACCTGATCCTGCCCGCCGAAGCCCTGGAAAATGCGCGTAATCCCAAGGAGCAGACCGCCGCCATCGTCTACACCCACTACCAGCGCACGCTCAAGGCGTTCAACGCGGTGGACTTCGACGACCTGATCCTGCTGCCGGTCAAGCTGTTCCAGGAACACGCCGACATCCTCGAAAAGTGGCAGAACAAAGTTCGCTACCTGCTGGTGGACGAATATCAGGACACCAACGCCAGCCAGTATTTGCTGGTGAAATTGCTGATCGGCACGCGCAACCAGTTCACCGTGGTGGGCGACGATGACCAGTCGATCTACGCCTGGCGCGGCGCCCGCCCCGAAAACCTGATGTTGCTCAAGGACGATTACCCCTCCTTGAAAGTGGTGATGCTGGAGCAAAACTACCGCTCCACCAGCCGCATCCTGCGCTGTGCCAACGTGCTGATCTCGAACAACCCGCACGAATTCGAAAAGCAGCTGTGGAGCGAGATGGGCCACGGCGACGAGATCCGCGTGATCCGCTGCCGCAACGAAGACGCCGAAGCCGAGCGCGTGGCCGTGGAACTGCTGACCCTGCACCTGCGCACGGACCGGCCGTACAGCGATTTCGCGATCCTGTATCGCGGCAACTACCAGGCCAAGCTGATCGAGCTGAAGCTGCAACACCACCAGATCCCTTATCGCCTGTCCGGCGGCAACAGCTTTTTCGGGCGTCAGGAAGTGAAAGACCTGATGGCCTACTTCCGCCTGATCGTGAACCCGGACGATGACAACGCCTTCCTGCGGGTGATCAACGTTCCGCGCCGGGAAATCGGCTCGACCACCCTGGAAAAGCTCGGCAACTACGCCACCGAACGCAAAATCTCGATGTACGCCGCCACTGACGAAATCGGTCTGGGCGAGCATCTGGACACCCGCTTCACCGATCGCCTGTCGCGCTTCAAGCGCTTCATGGACAAGGTGCGCGAGCAATGCGCCGGCGAAGACCCGATCTCGGCGCTGCGCAGCATGGTCATGGACATCGACTACGAGAACTGGCTGCGCACCAACAGCTCCAGCGACAAAGCGGCCGATTACCGCATGGGGAACGTCTGGTTCCTGATCGAGGCGCTGAAAAACACCCTGGAGAAAGACGAAGAAGGCGAGATGACCGTCGAAGACGCCATCGGCAAACTCGTCCTGCGCGACATGCTGGAACGTCAGCAGGAGGAGGAAGACGGCGCCGAAGGTGTGCAGATGATGACCTTGCATGCCTCCAAGGGTCTGGAATTCCCTTACGTGTTCATCATGGGCATGGAAGAGGAAATCCTTCCGCACCGTTCCAGCATCGAAGCCGACACCATCGAGGAAGAACGCCGCCTGGCCTACGTCGGGATTACCCGCGCTCGCCAGACGCTGGCCTTCACTTTCGCTGCAAAGCGTAAGCAGTACGGCGAAATCATCGACTGCGCGCCAAGCCGCTTCCTCGATGAGTTGCCGCCGGACGATCTGGCGTGGGAAGGCAACGACGACACGCCCGTCGAAGTCAAAGCCGTTCGCGGAAATACTGCATTGGCGGATATACGGGCGATGTTAAAGCGTTAGAATTGCCTACTTTTTAACCGAACACTTTTTACAAGCTAGACGCATACGGCGTCAGTAGAGGAAAGCTTCATGGAAGCACTGCACCAGAAAATTCGCGAACAAGGCATCGTGCTTTCCGATCAGGTCCTGAAAGTCGACGCCTTTCTGAACCACCAGATCGACCCGGCCCTGATGAAGCTGATCGGCGACGAATTCGCCGCGCTGTTCAAGGACTCGGGCATCACCAAGATCGTCACCATCGAAGCCTCGGGCATCGCACCGGCGATCATGACCGGTCTGAATCTCGGCGTGCCGGTGATCTTCGCCCGCAAGCAGCAGTCCCTGACCCTGACTGAAAACCTGCTGTCGGCGACCGTTTACTCGTTCACCAAGAAGACCGAAAGCACGGTGGCGATCTCCCCGCGCCACCTGACCAGCAGCGACCGTGTGCTGATCATCGATGACTTCCTGGCCAACGGTAAGGCGTCGCAGGCGCTGATCTCAATCATCAAACAGGCCGGCGCGACCGTGGCCGGCTTGGGAATCGTGATCGAGAAGTCGTTTCAGGGTGGGCGTGCGGAACTGGATGCACAGGGTTATCGCGTGGAATCGTTGGCTCGCGTGCAATCGCTGGCCGGCGGCGTCGTGACCTTCATCGAATAGCCAGCAACGCCGCATTTCCCTGTGGGAGCCAGCCTGCTGGCGATGGCGTCGTGTCAGTCAACATCTTCATGACTGACAGACGGCCATCGCCAGCAGGCTGGCTCCCACCGTTGTTTTGTGTTGGCTGTTATTGCGTGGTGGCCTTGAGGCCGGTGAGCAGTAGCCGCTGCAACAAATCTTCCTTCAACCCGTCCGGGTTGGTCAGCTGCATCCGCTCCAGATGCTCTGGAAACATCGAAGCCTCTGGCGCATCCAGCGCAGCTTTCCCCAATTCCAGAATCTCCGTCAGCTTGAACTTGCTCTTCAGCCAGTTCAGCGCCCGCAACACGTCGCGCTCCACCTCGGTGAAATCACAGCCCAACGGATATTCCGGAAACAGGTTCGGGTGCCGCGCCTGAATCGCCTGTAAACGTTCTGGGCTGTTGTCAGCGAAGCGTGGGGCGAGTCGGAAATCCTTGGGCAGCTTACCGACGCTCTGTGCCTGCTCGATCAATCCCGACTGGAACCGTGAATCGCTGATGTTGAGCAACGCCTCGATCACCGCCGCATCGGTCTTGCCACGCAAGTCGGCGATACCGTATTCGGTGACCACAATGTCCCGCAGATGCCTGGGGATCGTGCAGTGGCCGTACTCCCAGACAATGTTCGAGCTGACCTGCCCTCCCGACTCTCGCCAGCTACGCAGCAACAGCACCGAACGCGCACCTTCCAGCGCATGGCCCTGGGCGACGAAGTTGTACTGCCCGCCCACACCGCTGAGTACCCGCCCGTCTTGCAGCTGATCGGCCACGCCGGCACCAAGCAAGGTCATGATGAACACGGTGTTGATGAAGCGCGCATCGAGGCGCTGCAAACGCTTGAGCTCTTCCTGACCGTACAGCTCGTTGATGTAGCTGATGCGGGTCATGTTGAATTCAAAACGCTTGCTTTGTGGCAGCTCACGCAGGCGCTCGTAGAAACTGCGGGGGCCGAGGAAGAAACCGCCGTGTACCGAGATGCCGTCTGTTTGCGCGGCTTGATCGAGGGTGGCGGCATTCGCCTGTTGCTGAGTCGGCACATCCGGGTAGACCTTGCGCCGCACGATCCCGGCATCGACCAGCACCAGCAGGCCGTTGACGAACATTTCGCTGCAACCGTACAGGCCTTTGGCGAACGGTTCGAGGCCGCCTTCGCGGTCGATCAACTGCGCCCACTGACTGAGATTCACATCCGCCAGCAACGCCTTGTATCCGACATTGTCATCCTGCCGCGCCAGCAACGCAGCGGTCAGCGCATCGCCCATGGCGCCGATGCCAATTTGCAAGGTGCCGCCATCGCGCACCAGCGCACTGGCGTGCAGGCCGATGAAGTGGTCCTGGAAGCCCACCGGCATGTTCGGCGTGGAAAACAGCGTGGTGCTGTCTTTTTCGTCAATCAGCAGGTCGAAGGTGTCGATGCCGATTTCGGCGTCGCGGGGCATATAGGGCAAGTCGTTGTGCACCTGGCCCACCAGCAGGATGGTCTCCCCCGCCGCCCGGCGTTTGGCGATCATCGGGAACAGGTCGAGGGTGATGTCCGGGTTGCAGCTCAGGCTCAGACGATCCGGGTGCTCGGGGTGGCTGGCCACCAGCTGTGCGACCAGGTTCAAACCGGCGGCGTTGATGTCCCGCGCGGCGTGGCTGTAGTTGCTGCTGACGTAATCCTGTTGGGCCGATGCACTATGCAGCAGACTCCCCGGCTGCAAGAAAAATTGCTGGATGTGAATGTTCGGCGGCAGGTTGTCTTTATGCAGACCCTCCAGAAAATCCAGCTCCGGGTAATCACCGAACACCCGCTCGATAAAGGGCTCAAGAAAGCGCTTCTGCAAACCATCGCCCAAGTCAGGCCGGCCGAGGCACAGAGCGGTATAGATCGTCAGCCGCCGTTCAGGCAATTGCGCAATGCGCTGGTACAGCGCGTTGACGAAGTGGTTGGGTTTACCCAGACCGAGGGGCAGTCCCATGTGGATATGCGCCGGCAGGCGTGCCAACACGTCATCCACCGCTTGCTCGATAGAACACAGCTGCACCATCTGATCCTCCCTTGACATTCCGTGAATAGGGGTTGGACCGAGCTTGCCGGGTCTTTGCTGCAATGAACAGTCTCAGGCACAAATCGCAGGCACAAAAAAACCGCTCGAAAGCGGTTTTTTGCTGAAGACGTGGGCTTATTTCAGGCCGGACATCTTCTGGATGGCGCCTTTGAGGTCGGCGTCGGAGCAATCGGCGCAAGTGCCTTTAGGCGGCATCGCGTTGATACCGGTAATGGCTTTGGCCAGGATGCCGTCGAGACCGCCCTGGTGATCGGCACGTTCCTTCCAGGCTGCGGTGTCACCGATTTTCGGTGCGCCCAGCAGGCCGGAGCCGTGGCAAGCGTTGCAATGTTTTGCAATCACTGAGTCTGGGGTTTTGGCATCCCCACCACCCACAGAAGCAGCAACTTCCATCCCCTTGCACTCTTTGCCCTGAACACAAACCTGGCCGACTGGCTCAAGGCGTTTGGCAATATCGTCGTTCGTCGCAGCTTGAGCGCTGACAGCCCAAAGGGCCAATACGGTTGCTGGTACAGCCAGCATTTTCATAATTAGGTTCACGCGTTCACCCTCAATGGTGGCTAGTCACGCCTACGGCCACGGTTCGCAGGCGGGCGCAAGTATAGCGGTAAGCCCGCCACACTGAAACAACCCCAAAGTCGAAGGGGTCTTATGACGCAGCGGAAAAACACTTCGGGGCCTCAGCCTGACTGGCAGGGCGCCGACTTTACTTAGAAATTCGCCGGTGTCGCTGCGCTGATTAGTCGCGCTGGCGCATCGAACGGATTTCGGAAACGATGCGGCTTAGTACTTTCAAAGTAGTAGCTATCGCCAGCTTCGAGCACAAAAGTTTCCAGCCCGACCACCAGTTCCAGTCGACCCTCCACCAAAATGCCGGTTTCCTCGCCCTCATGGGTGAGCATCTCGTCACCGGTGTCGGCGCCTGGCGGGTAGATTTCATTCAGAAAAGCGATAGCCCGGCTCGGATGCGCCCGGCCGACCAGTTTCATGGTCACGGCGCCGTCGGAAATGTCGATCAGCTCGTTGGCCTTGTAGACGATCTGCGTCGGTTTTTCCTGCAGGATTTCTTCAGAAAAGAACTCGACCATGGACATGGGAATCCCGCCCAGTACTTTGCGCAGCGAACTGATCGAGGGACTGACGCTGTTCTTCTCGATCATCGAAATCGTGCTGTTGGTCACACCCGCGCGCTTGGCGAGCTCACGCTGCGAAAGGCCTTTGAGCTTACGGATGGATTGCAGTCGTTCACCGACGTCCAATGCTAGCGCCTCCAGGGGATTCAGGTTGTTGGAATATTGAGCGTTATCATGGCGACAGCGTTCAGTATTTACAACACTTGGGCCTGAATCCTGTGGAGTGAGGCGACTTTCGGTTTCGACCGCAGGCTGTCAGCCCTCGGAATAGAGCAGTGGCACCCGGCGCAGGTTGCAGAAAATCTGATAAGGAATCGTGTCCGCTGCCGCCGCCACTTCGCTGGCGAGGATGTTTTTGCCCCATAACTCGACAGTCGAACCGAGGCCGGCTTGCGGCACATCGGTCAGGTCGATGCAGAGCATGTCCATCGACACCCGGCCGATCAACTGGCTGCGTTGTCCGGCGACCATGACCGGCGTACCGGTCGGCGCGTGACGCGGATACCCGTCGGCATAGCCCATGGCGACCACGCCAACGCGCATCGGCTTGGGTGTGATAAACCGGGCGCCGTAACCGATCGGCTCGCCGGCCGGCAGCTCACGCACGCAAATCACTTTCGATTCCAGGGTCATCACCGGATGCAGGCGAGCGGCCACGGTGTTGGCTTCTTCGAACGGCGTCGCGCCATACAGCATGATGCCCGGGCGAACCCAATCACTCGGGATCTGCGGCCAACCCAACACGGCTGGCGAGTTGCGCAGGCTGACTTCCGCCGACAAGCCTTTACGCGCGGCTTCAAAAACCGCGACTTGCTCAGCGCTGGACTGTTCGTGCAGCTCATCGGCACGGGCGAAGTGGCTCATCAGCACAACTTTCGCCACCTTGCCGCTGGCCAGAAGCCGCTGATAGGCGTCCTGATAATCCTTGGGGTGCAGGCCGACGCGGTGCATGCCTGAATCGAGCTTGAGCCAGACGGTGATCGGCTTGCTCAGCGTGGCTTTTTCGATGGCTTCGAGCTGCCACAGCGAATGCACCACGCACCAGAAATCGTGCTCGACGATCAGCGACAACTCATCGGCTTCGAAGAACCCTTCCAGCAGCAATACCGGCGCTTGGATGCCCGCCGCGCGCAACTCCAAAGCCTCTTCGATGCAGGCCACGGCAAAGCCATCGGCCTCGGCTTCCAGCGCCTGGGCGCAACGCACCGCGCCATGGCCGTAGGCATCGGCCTTGATCACCGCGAGGGCCTTGGCCCCGGTGATCTCACGGGCGATCCGGTAGTTGTGACGCAGGGCTTGAAGGTCGATCAGGGCACGGGCTGGACGCATGGCGGCAGACTTCTAGGCGGTCATGGGAATAAAAAACCGGCGCTGGCTGACGGCGTGAACCGCCAACAGCACCGGCAGAGGGATCTTGCTGAGTCTATTACGACAGAGCGGCTACAACCGACAGCTCGACCAGAATTTCCGGTTCGCACAGCTTCGACTCAACGGTCGCACGTGCCGGGGCCACGCCTTTTGGCAGCCACTTGTCCCAGACGGCGTTCATGCCTTCGAAGTGGGCATCAATGTCTTTCAGGTAAATCGTCACCGACAACAGGTGATTCTTGTCGGTGCCCGCCTGATCGAGCAAATGCTCGATGTTGGCGAGGGCTTCACGGGTCTGCTGTTCAATCCCGGCGCTCATGTCATCGCCGACTTGCCCTGCCAGATACACAGTGCCGTTGTGGCTGACGATCTGACTCATGCGCTCATTGGTGAGCTGGCGCTGGATTGACATGTTTTGCGGACTCCTGGGTCTTGCTGCCATAACGGGAAATATCGAGGCCTTCGGCGCTGATCTGCGGCGCTTTCTTCGCCATCAGGTCAGCCAGCAAGCGACCGGAGCCACAGGCCATGGTCCAGCCGAGTGTGCCGTGACCGGTGTTCAGGAACAGATTCTTGAACGGTGTCGCGCCAACGATCGGCGTGCCGTCCGGGGTAGTCGGGCGCAGGCCGGTCCAGAAACTGGCCTGGGCCAGATCGCCGCCTTGAGGATAAAGGTCGTTGACGATCATCTCCAGGGTTTCGCGCCGACGCGGGTTCAGCGACAGGTCAAAACCGGCGATTTCAGCCATGCCACCGACGCGGATGCGGTTGTCGAAACGGGTGATCGCGACCTTGTAGGTCTCGTCGAGAATGGTCGACGTCGGGGCCATTGCCGGGTTGGTGATCGGAACAGTCAGCGAGTAACCCTTGAGCGGGTACACCGGGGCCTTGATGCCCAGTGGCTTGAGCAATTGCGGGGAGTAGCTGCCGAGTGCCAGTACGTAGCGGTCAGCGGTTTCCAGTTTGCCGTCGATCCACACGCCGTTGATGCGATCACCGGCGTAGTCGAGTTTCTGAATGTCCTGGCCGAAGCGGAATTCCACACCGAGTTTCACGGCCATTTCGGCCAGGCGGGTGGTAAAAATCTGGCAGTCGCCGGTCTGGTCGTTCGGCAGCCGCAGGGCACCGGCGAGGATGTCGGTGACGGCGGCCAGCGCCGGCTCAACGCGGGCAATGCCGGCGCGGTCGAGCAGTTCAAACGGTACGCCGGACTCTTTCAGCACGGCGATGTCTTTCGCGGCACCGTCCAGTTGAGCTTGGGTGCGGAACAGCTGGGTCGTGCCGAGGCTGCGGCCTTCGTAGGCGATACCGGTTTCGGCGCGCAATTCGTCGAGGCAGTCACGGCTGTACTCGGACAGACGGACCATGCGCTCCTTGTTCACCGCGTAACGGCTGGCGGTGCAGTTGCGCAGCATCTGCGCCATCCACAGGTATTGATCGATGTCGGCGGTGGCCTTGATCGCCAGCGGTGCGTGGCGCTGCAACAGCCACTTGATGGCCTTGAGCGGCACACCCGGTGCGGCCCACGGCGAGGCATAACCCGGCGAAACCTGCCCGGCGTTGGCGAAACTGGTCTCCATGGCAGCGGCCGGCTGACGGTCCACGACCACCACTTCAAACCCGGCCCGAGCCAGATAATAAGCACTGGCGGTACCGATGACGCCGCTACCCAAGACCATAACGCGCATTTTCATATCCCTCATCGCGGCTGACCGCTGACGTGTGTTGTATTCAAGCAGTGATGTGCGCAGTGTAAAAAAGATTTGCCAGTGTTTTTCACTATATAAGCAGCTATATTTGGCGACAATTCTCGGCAAAAACCCTTTTCACGGAGGCGCATCCCCTATGCGTACCAACACACAGACCAAACGAGAGCTGGACAAGATCGACCGCAACATCCTGCGGATCCTGCAAGCGGACGGACGCATCTCCTTCACGGAGCTGGGGGAAAAGGTCGGGCTCTCCACCACGCCGTGCACTGAGCGGGTGAGACGCCTGGAGCGGGAAGGGATCATCATGGGCTACAACGCGCGGCTCAATCCGCAGCACTTGAAGGGTAGTCTGCTGGTGTTCGTCGAGATCAGCCTTGACTACAAATCCGGCGATACTTTCGAAGAGTTCCGACGCGCGGTGCTGAAACTGCCCCATGTGCTGGAATGCCACTTGGTATCGGGGGATTTCGACTATCTGGTGAAGGCGCGGATTTCCGAGATGGCCTCGTACCGCAAATTGCTGGGGGACATCCTGCTCAAGTTGCCGCATGTGCGCGAATCCAAGAGCTATATCGTGATGGAAGAGGTGAAAGAGAGTTTGAGTTTGCCGATTCCGGATTGAGGATTTTTGGTGCCTGATCCGGCCCTATCGCGGGCAAGCCCGCTCCCACAGGTTCTGCGCTAAGCCTTGTGGGAGCGGGCTTGCCCGCGATWGGGTCGACTCGGAACAACCGAATCAGCACAGCAGCTTAAACCAACACCTGCCGGGTAGAAGCCATGTACTCATGAATCTGCTTCTCCACCCGCGGATGAATCAGCTCCACCGGCCCCCGCCCATTCGGGCACGGCAAGGTCTTGGTGGTGCCAAACAACCGGCAAATCAGCGGGCGTTCGTCATACACCGTGCAACCGTTCGGCCCCAGGTGCACGCAATTGAGCTCATCCATCGCCGCATCCTGCTCGGCGCGGGTCTTGCGCGGCAGGCGCGACATTTCTTCCGGCGAGGTGGTCACCGGTCCACAGCAGTCATGGCAGCCGGGCACGCACTCGAACGAGGGGATCTGCTGTCGCAGCGTACGGATTTTCTGACTGTTACAGCTCATCGGAGCGGTGACCCAAAGCGAAATAGAGCGCGATTCTGAAGCAAAGCCGCGGATCCATACAGCAGCAGCCGACCAATGTTGCCCGCGTCCGAAGGTCCGGATTATGCTCCGTCAAATTTTCCAGACGCCAGAATCGGGAACCCCCACATGAACGCCGGTGCTCAGCAACCTGCTCCAAGCCACCAGCACACCGCCTCTTACTACGCCGCCAGCAGCCTGCCGCAGCCCGACTATCCGGTGCTCAGAGGTGATCTAGTGGCGGATGTGTGCGTGGTCGGCGGTGGGTTCTCCGGCCTCAACACAGCGTTTGAACTGGCTGAACGTGGTTTGAGCGTCATCTTGCTTGAAGCTCACAAAATCGGCTGGGGCGCCAGCGGGCGCAATGGCGGGCAGTTGATTCGGGGTGTCGGTCATGGCCTTGATCAATTCGCGAATGTGATCGGCGCAGACGGCGTGCGCCAGATGAAACTCATGGGCCTTGAGGCAGTGGAAATCGTCCGGCAGCGCGTCGAGCGGTTTCAGATCCCCTGCGACCTGACTTGGGGCTACTGCGACCTGGCCAACAAGCCTCGCGAACTCCAAGGCTTCGCCGAAGACGCCGAAGAGCTGCGCAGCCTCGGCTACCGTTATGAAACGCGTCTGCTGCAAGCCAATGAAATGCACTCGGTGGTGGGTTCCGACCGCTACGTCGGCGGCCTGATCGACATGGGCTCGGGGCATCTGCATCCACTGAACCTGGCACTGGGCGAAGCGGCGGCGGCCGAGGAAATGGGGGCGGTACTGTTCGAACAATCGGCGGTCACCCGCATCGATTATGGCTCCGTGATTAAAGTCCACACGGCCCAGGGCTCGGTCCGTGCCAAGACACTGGTACTGAGCTGCAACGCCTACCTTAACGAGCTCAATCCCGAACTCAGCGGCAAAGTGCTGCCTGCAGGCAGTTACATCATCGCCACCGAGCCCTTGAGTGAAGCGCTGGCTCACTCACTGCTGCCGCAGAACATGGCAGTCTGCGATCAGCGCGTGGCACTGGATTACTACCGTCTCTCGGCGGACCGACGCTTGCTGTTTGGTGGCGCCTGCCACTATTCAGGCCGCGATCCGAAAGATATCGCCGCGTACATGCAACCGAAGATGCTGGAAGTCTTCCCGCAACTGGGCGCGGTGAAGATCGACTATCAATGGGGCGGGATGATCGGCATCGGTGCCAACCGGCTGCCGCAAATTGGCCGGCTCAAAGACCAGCCGAATGTGTATTACGCCCAGGCCTATTCCGGTCATGGGGTGAATGCCACGCATCTGGCGGGCAAGTTGCTGGCTGAGGCGATCAGTGGGCAGCAGAGTGGCGGGTTTGATCTGTTTGCCAAGGTGCCGCACATCACCTTTCCGGGCGGGAAGCATTTGCGCTCGCCGTTGTTGGCGTTGGGGATGTTGTGGCATCGGCTTAAAGAGTTGGTCTGATAGGTTTTTGCTGCCTGTTCCGGCGCCATCGCGAGCAGGCTCGCTCCCACAGTTGATCTGTGTCGTTCACAAATCCCCTGTGGGAGCGAGCCTGCTCGCGATTGGCCCGGGAGAGCACCATAGGGCTTCAGATCCTCCAGAAAGGCTTAAGCCCCTCCTCCCGCGCCTGTTCCCGCGTCAGCCCCACATCCCTGAGCTGCTCCGGCGTCAGCGCCAGCAACGCCTTGCGCGTGTGCAGACGATGCCAGAACAGACCCCAGCGACTCAGGCCGGACGGCGCTTTGCGCAGCTGCGCCTCACGTGCACCGTTGTCTTGCCCTCTCACCAGTTCCTGACTGTGTAACGTCAGCCGCACATCGCTCAAGCCGTTCATTTGATTGCTCCTGTTTACTTGGGTAGCCAGAGCTTTCATGATGCGTGGACGGCCAAAAGCATTACAGATTCAACAAGCAACTATTAACCCCATACAGATTTCGCGTTTTTGTGTCTGAATCCTGATTTTTGCCTCGATCTGTATTGGTTTACCGAATCACCTCCACCGAGACTGCACCATGACCCTTTACGTCAACCTCGCCGAATTGCTCGGCACACGTATCGAACAGGGCTTTTATCGCCCCGGTGACCGACTACCGTCGGTGCGGGCATTGAGTGTCGAACATGGCGTTAGCCTAAGCACTGTGCAGCAGGCCTATCGCGTACTGGAAGACAGTGGCCTGGCGACGCCAAAACCCAAGTCGGGCTACTTCGTGCCGGCGGGTCGTGAACTGCCGGAGCTGCCGGCCATTGGGCGCCCGGCCCAGCGACCGGTGGATATTTCGCAATGGGATCAAGTGCTGGAGCTGATTCGCGCGGTGCCGCGCAAAGACGTGGTGCAACTGGGTCGCGGCATGCCGGACATCACCACCCCGACCATGAAACCGCTGCTGCGCAACCTCGCGCGTATCAGCCGCCGGCAAGACATGCCCGGTCTGTATTACGACAACATCCACGGCACCCTCGAACTGCGCGAACAGATCGCACGCCTGATGCTCGATTCCGGCTGCCAGTTGAGCGCCAGCGACCTGGTGGTCACGACCGGCTGCCATGAAGCGCTGTCCACCAGCATCCGCGCGATCTGCGAGCCGGGGGACATTGTGGCCGTAGACTCGCCGAGCTTTCACGGCGCCATGCAGACCCTAAAGGGGCTGGGCATGAAAGCGCTGGAGATTCCCACCGACCCGCTCACCGGCATCAGTCTCGATGCGCTGGAACTGGCCCTGGAACAGTGGCCGATCAAAGTCATACAGTTGACCCCCAACTGCAACAACCCGCTGGGCTACATCATGCCGGAGTCGCGCAAACGCGCGTTATTGACGCTCGCGCAGCGCTTCGACGTGGCGATTATCGAGGACGATGTGTATGGCGAACTGGCCTACACCTACCCGCGCCCGCGCACGATCAAATCCTTCGACGAAGACGGCCGAGTCCTTCTCTGCAGTTCGTTTTCCAAGACCCTGGCCCCCGGATTACGCATCGGCTGGGTAGCGCCCGGCCGTTATCTGGAACGGGTGCTGCACATGAAATACATCAGCACCGGCTCCACCGCGCCGCAACCGCAAATCGCGATTGCCGAATTTCTCAAGGCCGGGCATTTCGAGCCACATTTGCGGCGGATGCGCACGCAGTACCAGCGTAATCGCGACGTGATGATCGACTGGGTCACGCGCTACTTTCCGGCCGGCACCCGCGCCAGTCGCCCACAAGGCAGCTTCATGTTGTGGGTTGAGCTACCGGAAAGCTTCGACACCCTGAAACTGAATCGCGCTCTACATGATCAGGGCGTACAGATTGCAGTCGGCAGCATCTTTTCCGCGTCGGGCAAGTACCGCAATTGCCTGCGCATGAACTACGCTGCCAAACCAACGCCGCAGATCGAAGAAGCGGTGCGCAAGGTCGGGGCTGCGGCGATCAAGCTGCTAGCGGAAACTGACTGACTTTTCTCGGGAAACCAGCGTCCATATGCCGACACCTGCCGCCCATCGGAACGATCCCTCTTGAGAGTCAGACAGCCCCTGCTCGCTCTTCTGCTATTCGCCTCGCTCCTSAGCGGCTGCGCCAGCGTTGACGTTCAGCGTCAGCCAAGTCAGGCGCTACCCGCCAGCGATTCGGCGTTTGGCCGGTCGGTCCAGGCGCAGGCCGCGTCTCATGAGGGGCGGTCGGGCTTTCGCTTGCTGTCCGACAGCACCGAAGCCTTCACCGCCCGCGCCGAACTGATCCGCAACGCTCAAAGCAGCCTCGATCTGCAGTACTACATCGTGCATGACGGCATCAGCACACGGATGCTCGTGGAGGAACTGCTCAAAACGGCTGATCGCGGCGTACGCGTCAGGGTGCTGCTGGATGACACCACCAGCGATGGTCAGGATCAGCTCATCGCCACCCTCGCTGCACACCCGAACATGCAGATCCGCGTGTTCAACCCGTTGCACCTTGGGCGCAGCACCGGCGTGACGCGAACCATGGGCCGCCTGTTCAACCTGTCGCAGCAACACCGGCGCATGCACAACAAGCTGTGGCTGGCGGACAACAGCATGGCGATCGTGGGCGGGCGTAATCTGGGCGACGAGTATTTCGATGCCGAGCCCAACCTGAACTTCACTGATATCGACATGCTCGGCGTCGGCCCGGTCGCCGCAGAACTGGGGCAGAGTTTCGATCAGTACTGGAACAGTGCGCTGAGCAAGCCGATCGAACAATTCCTGTCCAGCAAACCGACAACCCAGGACCTGCAAAACACCCGGACACGACTGGAGGAATCGCTCGCTGACACGCGCAAACAAAACCATGCGCTGTATCAACAACTGATGACCTTCAAGACGCACCCGCGCCTGGACATCTGGCGCCGAGAATTGATCTGGGCGTGGAGTCAGGCGTTGTGGGATGCTCCGAGCAAGGTGCTGGCCGACGGCGAGCCGGACCCGCATTTGTTGCTGACGACGCAACTGGCACCTGAGCTCAACGGCGTCAGCAAAGAGCTGATCATGACCTCGGCCTACTTCGTCCCCGGACAGCCGGGCCTGGTGTACCTGACCGGTCGCGCCGATGCCGGGGTATCCGTGAGTTTGCTGACCAACTCACTGGAGGCCACCGACGTACCGGCCGTGCATGGCGGCTATGCGCCGTATCGCAAGGCGCTGTTGGAACACGGCGTGAAGTTGTTCGAACTGCGGCGCCAACCGGGTAAAGGCGCAGGCAGCGGGCCTCATTTTTTCGGACGCTCCAATTACCAAGGCTCCGACTCCAGCCTGCACAGCAAGGCGATGATCTTCGACCAGCAGAAATCCTTCGTTGGCTCGTTCAATTTCGATCCGCGCTCTGTGCTGTGGAACACCGAAGTCGGGGTGCTGGTGGACAGTCCAGAGCTGGCCGCCCGTGTCCGAGAACTGGCCATGCAGGGCATGGCGCCAACGCTGAGCTATGAAGCGAAGCTGGAGGAGGGTCAGGTTGTCTGGGTCACTGAAGACGACGGCAAGCTGCACACACTGACCAAGGAACCGGCGAGCTGGTGGCGGCGGTTCAATGCGTGGATGAGCACCACGGTCGGCCTTGAGCGGATGCTGTAGCAGCTGGCGGAGCCAGCTGCTACTGAACTAAGCCGGTTGGACGACACCAAACGCCCCCTGGCGCATCAGCAGGATCACCAAGCCGAACGCACCGGCCGCCATCAGTAACGGCAATGCATGCCCGCTGATCCATTGGCTACCCGCTCCCGCCGCCAACGGCCCGACCAGGCAACCGATCCCCCA
>NZ_JBFUKU010000105.1:0-23489 GCF_056400685.1 Pseudomonas sp. P5_A12
GTGCCCCGCTGCCTGCGACAAGGGGCCAAATTGCCCCCAACCGGTCATGCGACCATAGATCAGGCGAGGATTGCGCGCCAGGCAGACATCAGGCCCCAACCCCAACCGCTCCATGACCCCTGGGCGATAACCCTCGATCAGAATGTCCGCTTTCGCAATCAAGGCAAGCACCGTTTCAGTTGCGTCTGGCGAGCGCATATCGATCGCCAATGAACAACGTCCGCGATTCAGCACGTCGAACCGACTGTTATCGATTGACCCGGGATTCACCGGTTTATCGATGCGGATCACTTCCGCCCCCATGTCTGCCAGCAACATCGAGCAAAACGGCGCCGGTCCCAGCCCTGCCATTTCAATGACTTTCAAACCTGCCAACGGTCCCGACATTTGCGCTGTCCCTTCATGATTGATTGCCTGTCTCAAGCCTAAGGACTGAGAGTGTTATCGCAATCGTTCGAATGAACCAAAAACAAACGTCCTGCCCTCCTCCATCCCCCTACGGCACTCACGCAGGAAGTGCACCATCGTTCCTTCGAACCATTCGGCGGGAGTTTGAAGAGAACAAACTGCCCTCGCATGTTCCGACAAGGGCGAGCAACACTGTCTGTTGGCTTACACCCAAATGCGGACGTGGCTGGAGTTCAGCGTTGCCTCTAGAAGTTGATCTTGAACCTTAACATCGCGTCATACCCATGACTGTCGCCGTCGAAACCCTGGCGATAACCCGCCGAAGCGGTGAATGTGGTGCGCCGATTGGCTTGATAGTCCAGACCCAGATTTACTCGCCCCATGTGCCTTGAATGTCTGCCTCGAACGGGACATAACCCGACTCTGAGGAAAACTCGGTCTTCGGTGCCCCTTGAATTCATGCCACACACCAGGACGAATCCACGCGTTGGTGCGCCGCTCGCTCTTGTCCACGCCCTCGGTGTTCCCAGTCCTTGGCGATGCGCACACCGAGCCGGCCGATCAGTGAATCCACGTCCTTGAAACGAATGTTGGCGCCGACATCATCACTGCTGTCCAGATCGACGTAGCTGTAGATGGCCTGCAACTGTGGTTCGACGTATCAGTCTTTGTCGAACTCGTACGGGTATCGACCATCGTCCTGCCGTAGACCAGCGCCAGCGCCGGAATCGCGCCGTACAACGAAACCTCCGGACGAAAATTCGGGAGGTGCGCGGRGACTGGATCGGGATCCGGGGTCGGATCAGGCGTTGGATCCGGAGTAGGGTCAGGCGTCGGATCGGGGTTCGGGTCTGGAGAAACAGGGGGGGCAGGAGGCGTGGGAGCATCCGAACGCAGGAACCAGGTGTCCCTGGCGCTGCCATCCTCGGCACCCTGTTGCAGGCGATACTCATAGGGCCCCGCGACGGCCCGGCTGGCCAGGCGAAACGCGTTGGGGTCACTTGCCCCATCGGTTTTGTTGAGCAACTCGACGACAGCGATGCCGTTGCCCTGAAATGGGCTGAACCGTATCAGCCGGGCGCTGAAAAACGCTGAAAWCTCCTGAACAACGCGCTTTTGAGGTTATGAGTGCGTGTTGCCTGATGGTTCTATCAGCGTATTGCACCTGTTCCACAAGCTTGCATGGCCTCGCTCAGATAGACCTGCGCCCGCTCGAAATCGTAACGTTTCACCGCACCTTCCAGTTGCTGGAAACTGTTTGCAAACGCACCGCGCAGGACGCCCGCATGCGTCGCGAAATAAGGCACGGCCTGCGCGTCAAAGTCACTCAACAGGTCATCCAGGTGGCGGCAAATCTGCTGCAATTCGACTGCGTCGAACGCTATGGGGGCTGCCTCGACCGCACAGGGCAACTTCTCGCGTAATTGCACCAGCAGAGCCTCCAATGGCTCAGTCAAGTTTCCCAGACAGACCTGTAACTCCTCGTGAGGCCGCTTGGCACGCAATGCCTGCTCGAATGCATCTGCCGCCTGCGCGACGGTAGCGGCACCTATGGTCGCTGACATACCCTTGCAGCTATGGGCCAACAGCTCGGCCTTCTCCTGCTTTCCCAACGCCAGCGCTGAGCGCAGTTGCGACAGCAAGGGGCTCTGGCCAGCCAGGTAGCTGCGCAACAAATCCAGATACAGGTTGCGCTTGCCCAGCACTCGGCGCAGCCCGGCAACCACGTCCACGCCAACGAGGTTCAAGTCCCCATCGGTTGAGATATYGGCAATTTGGGTGCCTACAGCCCTATCCACTTGAATAGCGGCAGAAGGCGTTGCGCCGGTAGGCTCGATCCAGCGCAGCAGCGTAAGGAACAGTGCGTCAGGGTCGATCGGTTTGACGACAACATCCACCATGCCTGCATCCGTGCAGCGTTCGCGATCGGCCAGCATGGCGTTGGCGGTCATGGCGACGATGGGCAGATCACGCTTGCCTGGCAAGCCACGAATGGCACGGGTCGCGCTGACGCCATCGAGTACGGGCATGTGCATGTCCATCAGCACCAAGTCGTAGTCGCCCGCTTGCACCTGGCGGATGGCAATCTCCCCATTATCAGCAATATCGACCAGCAATCCGGCATCACGCAGCAGTTCACTCGCCAACTGCTGGTTCAGTGCGTTGTCTTCGACCAAAAGCACCCGAGCACCGGCAATCGCCTCCAGCCTGCGGCTGCTGTACGGGTTGGGGGATTGCGGCTTTTTGTGCGTAACGGACCCGATGCCAACCCGAGCGGTGAACCAGAACGTCGAGCCCTGGCCCAAGACGCTTTCCACGCCAACAGTGCCGCCCATCAATTCGGCCAGTTTCTTGGCAATCGCCAGACCCAGGCCGGTGCCGCCGTATTGGCGGGTCGTCGAGGAGTCCGCTTGCTGGAAACTTTGGAACAGACGCCCCATTTGTTCTTCGGACAGACCGATGCCGGTGTCCTTGACCGCAAAATACAGCAGCGCCTCGGACTCGCTGCGCTCTTGCAGACGAACCACGATGGAGATCGAACCCTGTTCGGTGAACTTGACCGCGTTACCGGCAAAATTGACCAGGACTTGCCCCAGGCGCAGCGGGTCGCCCATCAGCATGGTCGGGACATCGCTGGCCACATCGAGGATCAATTCAAGGTTTTGCTGCACGGCCCGCGTACCGACCAGGTTCACCACGTTGTCGAGCAGCTCCTCAAGGGTAAACTCGGTCTGTTCGACATTCAGCATGCCGGCTTCGATCTTGGAAAAGTCGAGCACGTCATTKATGATCCCCGCCAAATGTTTGCCGGACTGCTGGATCTTGTCGATGTAGTCGCGCTGGCGCGGGTTCAATTCGGTTTTGAGAGCAAGGTAGCTCATGCCGATAATCGCGTTCATCGGCGTGCGAATCTCATGGCTCATGTTGGCCACGAAGTCGCTTTTGTGTTGGTCGGCGATCTGAAGTTGGCGATTCTTTTCCTGGATTTCAATGTAAAGACTACGCAACTGTTCACTGGCCTTGGTCGTCGTATCGATCAGAGTCCTTAACTTATCTGCCATCACCCGCACACGGCCCAGGGCGCTACCGTGAGGCACATCAGGAATCGATACCCCCAGGTTGCCGCCAGCAAGTTCGTTCAATACCCGATTGAGCTCGGCGGGAGCGCCTCCCAACAGCTCGAGGATCTGCCTGCGCCCACAGTAAATCAGCAGGCCGAACTCAGCGATCAGCATCAGCAAAATCGCCACGAACAAGTTCTGCGCGACATTCAGCTTGTTGTTCGCCAGTGTCACTTCCTGCGCGGTGCGCGCATCCACTAACGCAAAGAAATCGTCTATCGGCTCCATGACCCGTGCCTTGAAGACATGGTATTGCGGGCTGTGCAGAAGTGTACGGGCCAAGGCCAGATCGGGTTCGGCATTCACCGTGTAATTGCCTTGGGCATCAGCAAACCGGCCCTTGACCGCGTTTATCGCCTCAATTTCGAGTTGGGCCAGATCGTCAGACTTGGCCTTCGCCTCTTTTAGCTTGCCAAACTCCTCATCCGAAAACCCCGCCTGCTCCATCAGCGTTTGCAACGCTACCGGCTCCCCATCGGGACGAGGTTTCGCATTGCCTCCTGCAACAAAAGTCCAGTAAATACGGTGATAGTCTTGCGGGCGCGGCGCTTTGCCGTTGCGAATATCAATGATCTTCAGGTACTCGCGCTCATACTCCGGGTTCGCCGTCACCACGTAAGTACGTGCCAGGCGCGTCAAACTATCGGAACTGTGACGCAGTTCATCAGCAAGTAGATAAGACTGGTAGCGCTTCTCGCTGATTTCATGCGCATCGTGCGCCGCTTGTTTGATGCCAATGAAGGAATACAGCAGACCTGCGAACGTTGCAGCGATCGCAATCAACACATATTGGATAATTTTCGGGCTGTTGGCAGCTTTCATTTTTAGTGTATTCCTGACGCTGCCACACGGGCGTTCCCTTATCTGCAAGGCAGGGAACAGACCTGTGCCCATCGCCTCTGCCGACAGACCTCAGTAATACACGCCAACGACAGGTCCGCTCTGAAATACGCCCAGTCGCCCCCGCTGGACGCTGAAAAACACTGAAAACTTCTGAACCGCGTCCTTGTAGAGCCATGAGACGACTTGCCGCCCCTACAGTCGCCTCCGCCCTACAGTCCTTTTATCAAAAACGAAACGATGCTCCGTAGGCCGTATCCGGCAAATGATTGGCGCCGTCGGCCCGTAACCGCGAACGGAAGGTCCCGCTCTGTGGCTGAGTCCGATAAAGGCCACGTTTTTGTAGCTCGGGAATGATCAATTCAACGAAATCTTCAAGACTGCCGGGGCTGATCAGTGGATTGAGCATGTAGCCACTGGTACCGGAGATGCGTGCGTGTYCCTCGATTCGCTCGGCCACCTGTTGCGGGGTGCCCACCAGGATCAGGTCGCTGCCTCGGGTGACGTTGGCAAAGCGCTGTTTCACGTCGCCAGCCGTCAACGGTTTGCCACTGCCATCGGGATGCATCACGTAGGAGGTCATGCCTTCGGTGTGGGTCGACAGTGCGTCGCTGTCGGCGTAGCGGCTGATATCAATACCGGTGTCGCCGGCATAACTGACCAGTTGCGCCTGCAAGTGGTAGTTGCTTTGCAGTTCGTCATATTTACGCTGCGCTTCAATCTCGGTTTTGGCGGTGACGATACGCAGCACGGTCAGGGACTTCACATCCTCACGATGACGGCCTCGGGCCAGGGCCTTGGCCCAGATTTCTTCCAGGCCCTGGCGGATTTCGTGTGGGTTGGACTTGGCAATAAAGATCAGCTCGGCGTGCTTGGCCGCAAATTCACGACCGCGCCCCGACCAGCCGGCCTGGATCAATAGCGGTGTGCGTTGCGGCGATGGGGAGGTCAAGTGCGGCCCGGCCACCCGGTAATGTTCACCCGCGTGGTTGATTGGCCGCACCCTATCGCCCCGTGCGTAGCGCTGACCTGCCTTGTCCGCGACCACGGCATCGTCGGCCCAACTGCCTTCCCAGAGCTTGTACACCACATCGAGAAACTCCTCGGCGCGTTCATAGCGGTCATCGTGCTTGATCATCTGCTCCAGGCCGAAGTTGCGAGCGGCGCTGGACAGGTAGGAAGTGACGATATTCCAGCCGACTCGGCCATTGGTGAGGTGATCCAAGGTGCTGAATCGCCGGGCATGGGTAAAAGGATGTTCGTAGCTGGTGGTGACGGTGACGCCAAAGGCCAGGTTTTCCGTCACGGCGGCCAATGCCGGAATGATCATCAACGGATCATTCGCCGGCGCTTCCACAGCCCACTTCATGGCCGCATCGGCATTGCCGCCGAATACATCGTAAAAGCCCAGAACATCGCCAAAAAACAGCATGTCGAGGTGAGCCTGATCGGCAATGCGCGCCAGATTCGACCAGTAGCCCAGAGAATTGATTGCCAGTCGCTCATCAGCCGGGTGCGTCCAGAGGCTTGGCGCACCGCCACAGCCGACACTGGCCTGCTCATAGAGCGCAAACAACAGAGGTTTTGGATCGGACATCGTAGTACCTGTAAAAAGTCATTAAACGGGACGGGTCACCGCTGGTTCTTGAAACCTTTGCCGTAGTGGCGTTCAAGACGGTGCTGTATCAACTCCAATCCAATGGAAAGGAGCCAATAGATGACGGCGGCGGTGGTGAGCATTTCGATATAGCGATAAGAAGATCGCCCATAGGACTGAGCCAGGAACATGACCTCCCACACCCCCATGACCGAAATCAGCGATGAGTCCTTCAGCATTGAGATGAACTGACTGGTTGTCGGGGGAATGATGGTGCGCATGGCTTGCGGCAGGACTACGTGCAGAAACGTCGCCGTCGGCCTTAGACCCAGCGCCATCGCCGCTTGGCGCTGGCCAGGCGCTACCGCCATGATGCCGGCACGAAAAATCTCGCTGAGGTAGGCACCGTAATTGAGCGAGAGCGCAATGATCCCGGCGCTGATGGCGCCAGGAACGACACCCAACTGCGGTAAACCCAGGTAGATCAACAAGATTTGAATCAGTAGCGGAGTGCCGCGAAAAAAAGACGCATAGAAACTGGCAATACCGAAAGCCGGTCGCCTTGGCTGGGTGTGGGTTCAGGGCTGTCATTGGCTGATATCGGCACCGATCCACTTCTGCGAAATTTTGCTTAACGTCCCGTCAGACTTGAGTTGGGTAATGACCTCGGTGACTTTGGCATTCCATTGCGGATCGCCCTTCTCAACCGCCACGACGTTCGGTTCGGCATACAGCGAATCGCCGGCAATTTTGAAGCGGGGATCCTGGGTAATACGTTCGCGGGCAGTGATGAGGTTGGTGACCATGGCGTCAAGGCGCACACCCGTACCCAGTGCCAAGTCCTGGAATGCCACCGTTTCATTGTCGTATGGAGCCACCTGGACATTATCGAACGGGAAACTCAAAGGCTTGTCTTCGGCGCCCTCTATCACCAAATCCTTGTTCAAGTAGGCTTCATAAGTCGACGCGCTGATCACACCGACTTTTTTACCCGACAAGTCTTTGCCCGCCGTGATGTCTTTATCCTTCGCATTCACCACGATCACCGCAGGTGACTGGTAATACTCGACCGGGAAATCGAACACTTCGGCGCGGGCCTTACTTGGGGTCATTGAGCAAACGCAGATGTCATAGCGTCCGCTCCAGTGCCCGGCAGCGATCACATCCCAGGACGGTGTTTCCAACTTGAGTTTCACCCCAAGCCGTTGCGCAACCGCCTTGGCCACATCCACATCAAACCCATCCAGCTGGTTCTGCTCGTTGAGAAAGGAGAACGGTGGGTAGCTTTCCATCAAGACGCCGGTCAACTCGCCGTTTTTCGTCACGCGATCCAGAGTGGTACCTGCGAAAGCTGTCGAGCAGGTAGCCAGTAACGCCAGGCCAAAGGGTAAAAGTGCGGTGGTTTTCAAAGGCAAGTACTCCAATCAATTCACAAAACCTGATTAGATTAAAACGCAATATATAATTAGTTTGTACTTGCTTTATGGAATAAAAGACTCAGTTCGAGCTATAACGGATCCAAGGACTTTTTCGAACGCCGGTCACCCCAAGGGGCGCAACTGCACGCTAAAGTCGCTGCACATCGACACTACTGACTAAGCAGTGGATTCCGCTACCATGTGGGTTATACGAAACCTGAAGCTTTAGCCCTTTGGAGCACCCAATGCCCAGTCGAAAGGACATCGCAGCCGTCAGCGCCACACCGGTGATTCCTGACCAGCGCCGTGAGCTGATTTTGCGGCAACTACGCAAGCACCAGGTGCTGAGCGTTCACCAGTTGATGGAGATGTTCGACTGTTCGCACATGACTGTACGGCGCGATATCGCCCTGCTTGAACAGGAAGGACGCGCCTATTCGGTTACCGGAGGGGTACGTATTGCCAGCCAGTTGCACAGCGAACCCAGCCATCAACTCAAGGCGGTGGTCGAGTTGCCGCAAAAGCAAGCCATGGCGAAGCTCGCTGCCCGACTACTGCGTGCGGATATGACGATTTATCTGGATGCCGGAACTAGCACGCTGGAGATCGTTCCGTATATAAAAGCACTGTCTGGCATGACCGTGGTGACCAACGATTTTGGCGTGGTGCAGTCCTTGCTGGACGCGCCACAGGTGACGGTGATCCACACGGGTGGACAGCTTGATCACTCCAATCATTCCTGTGTCGGCGGGCTCGCCGTTGCTACCTTGCGTCAGGTCGTAACGGACATCGCATTCATCTCCACCAGTTCCTGGGATCTACGTCGCGGCATCACCACGCCTTCTGCGCTGAAGGTCGAAGTCAAGCAAGTGGCGATGCAGTCGGCGTCGCAGGTGGTACTGATTGCCAGTAGCTCAAAGTACGGCACATTCAGCATGTACAAGATCGCGGGGCTTGAGCAGTTCGACATCATCATCAGCGACGATGCCCTGGCTCCGGCTGCTGCAGACGGGATTCGCAAACAGGGTGTCGAATTAGTGTTGCCCGCCGATCAGAAACAGAGCTGAAATCGACATAAAAAAGGCTCCGGTACCAACCGGAGCCTGCCCCGCTGACATTGCCTCCAGGCAACGCAGCGGTAATTGAACATCGAGGGTCAGAGCGCCTTCCAGTCCCGCAACCACTGCAGCCCCGCCGAGGTATCACCCTTCGGGCGGTACTCGCAGCCGACCCAGCCGTCGTATCCCAACCGATCCATCAAGTCAAACAGGTACGGGTAGTTGAGTTCCCCCAGGTTTGGCTCATGACGATCAGGCACACCGGCGATCTGAATGTGGCCGATACCGTCAAAGTCACGACGAAGCTTGGTGGCCAAATCCCCTTCCACGATCTGACAGTGATAGCAGTCGAACTGCACTTTCAGATTGCTGGCGTCGACTTCCTTGCAGATAGCCTGTGCCTGATCCTGACGGTTGAGGAAAAAACCCGGCATGTCTCGTGTATTGATCGGTTCCAGTAACACTGTGATGCCGGCCTGACTCGCCTTGGCCGCCGCGTAGGCGAGATTTTCCAGGTAGACGGCGTGGTGACGCGGGCGGTCGTTTTCCGAGGGCAGCAAGCCGGCCATCACATGGATACGCGTGTTGCCGAGTACCTCGGCGTATTCCAGCGCGCGGTCGAAGCCCTCGCGAAACTCAACCTCGCGGCCGGGTAGCGTCGCAACGCCGCGCTCCCCCGCCGCCCAGTCAYCGGGCGGTGCGTTGAACAGCGCCTGAACCAGACCGTTGTCGCTCAGTCGCTGCTTGAGCTCCTGCGCGCTGTAGTCGTAAGGAAACAGATATTCCACCGCTTCGAAACCGTCGGCCGCCGCCGCCGCGAAGCGATCCAGAAACTGATGTTCCGGGTAAAGCATACTGAGGTTGGCAGCAAAACGAGGCATGTTAGCTCCTTGAAAAATGGGTCAGACGAAAGGCCAGATCAACAGCGTGATGCAAAAGCCGAGCGTTCCAAGCAAGGTAGTGATCACCGTCCAGGTGCGCAAACCATCAGCGACGTTCAGTCCGGCCAGCTTGGTGAAAATCCAGTAACCGGCATCGTTGATGTGCGACATGGCCAACCCGCCACCGCCCATGGCAAGACAGAGCAGTGCCATGTGATTAGGGGTCAGGTTAAGCGTGGCGATCAGTGGGCTGATGATACCCGCTGTGGTGACCAGGGCGACGGTGGTAGAACCCTGCACTGCGCGCAGCAACATGGTCAGTAGAAAACCCAGAGCCAGCACCGGCAACCCGGTAGTACGTAACAGATCAGAAACCACCGCACCTATGCCGGTGTCCACCAGCACCTTGCYGAACACACCACCGGCACCGGCAATCAGGATCACCATGGCTACGCCGGGCAACGCCGAACCGATGACATCGGACACTTGAGTACGGCTCCAGCCACGACGGGTACCGAGTAACCAGGCACACAGCAAAGTGTCCAGCAACAGCGCCACCAATGGTGCACCGAGCACGGTCATCACCGCGCGAAGTGTCGATTCGGGCGGCAACAGCGAGGTGGATAGCGTACCCAGGAGAATCAGGACGATCGGCAACAGGATCAGACTTGAGAGCAGAGCGAAACCGGGTGCCGGTGCGGGCGGAAGTTTGGCCACAATACTGCTGGTGGATTCCTCAAGCCCCATATGAGCCACTGCAGCAGCGGCTCGTTCTGTGTTGGTTGCATTACCGTTGGTCCACGCCAACAGGTCTTCATTGGTCACATGAGGGCCATAGACTTCAGCACGGATATCATCGGTCATTGGATAAAAACGACGCGTCATGCGCCCCGCCACTCGGTAGCCGACGTAGCACAGGAATGCCGTGATCGGCAGGCCGAACATCAGCACTCGACCGAGGTCGGCACCCAATTGACTCGCAGCAGCCACGGCACCCGGATGGGGTGGCAAGAAGGCATGCACGGTGAGCAGCGCCGCACACATCGGCAAGGCAAACATCAGCAGCGGCTTATGCGCTCTACGAGCGACACCATAGGCCAGCGGCATGAGGATGATCACGCCAACCTCGAAGAACACCGGCACACCGATGATAAAACCGGCAACCGTCAGCGCCAGTGGCGTACGGCGATTGCCAAAGCGCTCGATCAARGTCTTTGCCAAGGACTCGGCACCGCCGGACAGCTCGATGATCCGTCCGATCATCGCGCCTAGAGCGATGATGATCGCGATGTGACCGAGGGTCTTGCCCATTCCGCCTTCAATGGTCGCAACCAGATCAGCCGGCTTCACCCCGGCGACCAACGCCACCAGAATACTCACCAGCATCAAGGCCACGAACGGCTGAAACTTGTACTTGAGCACCAGGAACAGCAGGAGCGCAATCCCTACCCCGGCGGTGACCATCAGAAGGAGCGGGCTCATGCCAAAAGCCCTCCACGCCGTACGACGGGTAGCCGGTTGCCACTGAACATATAAGAAGTGCAGTCAGGGTGTGTCATGCAGGTAGGTCCTATTGTTATTGTTTTTCAGGCAAGCCGGTTTCCACAGGAGTCGTACTGCATCTCCCGGGCATAGCCTGCGTTAGCGGTGTATCGGTTGATTCCGGCGGCCTACCAATGGACGCCGAAAGCATCTCGTAACTCGTCCAGAGCGGACTGATCCAGCGGCTCGGGGCGCGGGTTGCTCATCAGCCACAGTCGCGCCGTTTCTTCGAGTTCTTCCAGGGCGTAGCTGGCCTTGGACACCGAGCTTTCCCAGACCACCGGCCCGAGACGTTCGAGCATCACCCCACGCACACTGTTGGCGAGTTGCGCGACTTGCTCGGCCACCTTGGGGGAGCCAGGCCGCTGATAGCCAATCAATGGAATGTGCCCGACCTTCATCACTTGGTAAGGCGTCAGCGGTGGCAGAATGTCATTCGGCTGCCAGACACCGGCCAGGGTCAACGCCACCAAATGAGTGGAATGGGTATGCACCACGCCACCGACCGCCGGATTACGGTCGTAGACCTGACGATGCAGGGCCAACGTCTTGGACGGCTTGTCGCCAGAGACCCACTCCCCCGCCAGGTTGACCTTGGCGATAGCGGTCGGGTCGAGGCGGCCGAGGCAGACATCGGTGGGCGTGATCAGCCAGCCATCGTCGAGACGGGCGCTGATGTTGCCAGCGCTGCCCACGGTATAGCCGCGCTGATAGAGGCTGCGACCCACGTCGCAAATCTCTTCGCGCAGGGCATTTTCATTGCTCATTGCGCACCTCCGGCCAGTTGCTTGAGTGCCTTGTCGAAGAAGTCCCGGCAACCGAAGTTGCCCGATTTGAGTGCCAGCGCCAAAGGCTCATCCGTATTGCTGACGGTCGCTGGTACACCCGGATCGATCTGTGCGCCGATCTGCAGCAGTTGCACCCCCAACGCCTGAACCACGGCGCCTGATGTTTCCCCACCAGCGATCACGAAACGACGCACACCACTTTGGCGCAGCCCATGTGCAATTTCGCCAAAGGCGCGTTCCACCAGACTGCCGGCTTGTTCGACACCCAGTTTCTGTTGCACAGCCTTGACCTCATCCGGCGAACTGGTGGCGTAGATCAGCACGGTCTGTTCATTGTCCTTGGCGAAAGCCAAGGCTTGCGCAACGACCGGTTCGCCGGCAGCCAACGCCAATGGGTCAATCCGCAAGGCAGGCCGACCGGACTCAAGCCACGCTGCAACCTGCCCATTGGTCGCGACAGAGGCACTGCCGGCCAGTACCACTTCGCCACCTGACACTGCAGGCAATGAAGAAGCATCAAAATCCCGTAGTTTGCCGGCACGGCGGAAATTTTCCGGCAGCCCCAAGGCCAAACCTGAACCACCGGTTAGCAGGGGCAGATCGGCACAGGCAGCACCGAGCGTGTAGAGATCCTGATCACACAGCGCATCGGCGATGGCCATGCAGATACCTTGTGCCCGCAGTTCAGCGATCTTTTCCCGCACTTGCTCAGCGCCTTGCGCGACGCTGTCATAGCGCAGCAATCCGACTTTCAGAGTGGTTTGGGACTGCAGGACCCGTACCAGATTGGCATCGGTCATGGGCGTCAGGGGGTGATGCTGCATACCTGACTCGTTGAGCAATTGATCCTGCACAAACAAGTGCCCGCGAAAAATGGTTCGACCGTTTTCCGGGAATGCCGGACAGGCCAGGGTGAAATCACTGTCCAATGCTTTGAGCAACGCCTCGCTGACCGGGCCGATGTTGCCGGCCGCCGTCGAGTCGAAGGTTGAGCAATACTTGAAGAAAATCTGTTCGCAGCCTTGCGCCCGCAACCAGTTCAATGCAGCCAGAGACTCTGCGACGGCATCCGTGCTGGGCGTGGTGCGAGACTTCAGCGCGATAACGATCGCATCTGCATCGAGCCCTGCTGCCACTTCGGCGCCGGGAATACCAATACTCTGCACTGTACGCATACCACCGCGCACCAGCATATTGGCGAGATCCGTGGCGCCGGTGAAGTCGTCGGCGATGCAGCCCAACAAAGGGCGCGCAGTGGAAAGAGTCATGGAGCGGTCCTCAAACAGATTCAGACTTGGCAGTCGGAAGTTCTATGCCTGGGAAAATCTTGATCACTGCCGAGTCATCTTCGCGTCCGAAACCGGCACTGGACGCCTGCATGAACATCTGGTGCGCAGTGGCTGACAAGGGCAACGGGAATTTGCTGGCCCGGGCGGTATCCAGCACCAGCCCCAGATCCTTGACGAATATATCGACGGCGGACAATGGCGTGTAATCAGCCTTGAGAATGTGCGGCACACGGTTCTCAAACATCCATGAATTACCCGCACTGTGGGTGATCACTTCGTACAACGCATCGGCATCGACACCTTCGCGCAACCCCAATGCCATGGCTTCAGCAGAGGCGGCAATGTGCACACCCGCGAGCAACTGGTTAATGATTTTGACCTTGGAGCCCAAGCCATGAACGTCTCCCAGGCGATAGACCTTGCCGGCCATGCCCGCCAGGATTGCGTCTGCTTTGGCATAGGCTGGAGCCGGGCCGGAGGTCATCATGGTCATCTCGCCGGCCGCCGCTTTGGCGGCGCCACCGGAGATTGGCGCATCCAGATACAGCAAACCTTTGTCGGCCAGGCGTTGCCCAAGATCCACGGCATAGGTCGGCGCCACGGTGGCACAGCCAATCACCAGGCTCTCAGGGTGTAACGCCGCAACCGCGCCGCCTTCACCAAACAACACCGTTTCCGTCTGTTCGGCATTGACCACCACCGTAATGATCACATCGCATTCACCCGCCATCTGCGCCGGTGAGGTGCATGCAACACCTCCCTCACTGGCGAACTGTTGCGTGACGGCCTCACGCACGTCACAGGCGTGCACATTGAAGCCGCTGCGCAATAACGAGCGGGCAATGCCCAGTCCCATCGCGCCAAGACCGATAACGCCGACATTTTTATTGTTCATGGGGTGCTCCTGAGAAAAGCAGCGGCTGCATCCGCGCCAGAAAGGCGCAGGGGACTGTCCGCGTTTTTGAGAGGTTAAAGCCGGGATCGATTGTGACTGACGTGTCTGCCCCTTGAATGCGGGGCAGTAAATCGGTGGGCAYCTTATCGAACATCGTCACAATCCTGTTTTGTATTGTTTTCAGGTTGTCATTCGGGTCGAGTAGATAATCCACCAATGAACAGATTGTGTGAAGTGTTTTTTTTGAAATAACATTTTTTAACATCGATAGGGATGCGTGGTCGTACGCTCACCCAAAAAAGATCCTTGCTACCTGGACGATGCTCTCTTCCCGGCAGGGAGAAGGGAGAACATAAAAAACCCCGGCAGGACGGACCTCCGGGGTTTTGCTTTTTCTTCAGGCCAGGCGACGAGCACTCAGATTAATGGGTCGTAAACACCACACCGACCTCCCCGGCATATTTCAACCATGCTGCCTTGAGGCGCTGCACCGTCTCTGGTCGGGCGGCAGCCAGGTCTGTGGTTTCGCCGCGGTCCTGCGCCACATCGAACAATTGCCATTGCGGTGGCTGCGCATCGCCGCCAAACCCTGCTTGCGGGCGGATGCCCAACAGTTTCAGGTTTCCCTCCCGGTAATAAGCATTGCCAAACAGTTCGCCGGCCAAGCCGTCATGACCGTGCGGGCTACCTTCTCCGGCGAGCATTGATCGCATTGATTTACCGGTAATCGGGTGTTTGCTCACGTCAGTTGGCGCCTCGCTCGGCGCCGCGATACCCGCCAGGTCGAGGAAGGTTGGCGCCAGGTCATCAACCCGCGCTATACCGCGTTCCACACCCTGACGACGCAGTGCTTTGGGCAGCTGGATGATCGCCGGTACGCTGATGCCACCTTCGGCCGTGGTGCCTTTGAACAAATGGAACGGCGCGGCGCTGACCTCTGCCCAGCGCAGGCCGTAATCGATTTGGGACCCAGTCTGGCCGAGGTTGGCGTAACTGTTATCGGTGCGCGCGCCGGGCGGATAGAACTGGGCGTGGTTCTCTCCCGCCGCGCCGTTGTCCGACATAAACACGATCAATGTGTTGTCGTACTGGCCGCTCTGGCGCAGGTAATCCACCACTCGGCCTATGTTATGGTCGAGGTTATCGACCATGGCCGCGTAGATTTCCATCTTCCGCGCTTCCGTACGTTGTTGTTCCGGGCTCAGCTGCTGCCAGCCCGGCAGTTTTGGATTCACCGGGAGCGGGTTCGCAGGCTGGGCGTCGTTCGCCATAAGGCCAAGACTTTTCATCCGTTCAATACGCGCCAAGCGAACGCTGTCATACCCCTGATCAAACCGCCCTTTGTACTTATCCAGGTATTCCTTGGGTGCCTGCAGGGGCCAGTGTGGAGAGGTGTAAGCGGCGTAGGCAAAAAACGGCTTGCCGTCCTTTTGACTGTTTTGCAGGTAGCTGATCAGCTTGTCGGTATAAAAGTCCGTGGAGTAGAAATTCTCCGGCACCTGCACCGCTTTGCCGTTTTCACGATAGTGCACCTGCTCGATTTTTGTCGGGTCGATATTCGAGGGTTTGAAGTGCGCAGCGCCGCCCTCCAGCAGGGTAAAAGACTGCTCGAACCCGCGTTGATCCGGCCCCTGATCCGCCTCCAGCCCCAAGTGCCACTTACCGACCATGAGGGTGTTGTAACCGCCCTCCTTCAGCAACTCGGCAATCGAGTAGGCACGTTGATTCAGGTAACCCTCATAACCCGGCTTACCCCGTTGAAACGGCTGCAAGGCTTCCGCCATGGTGCCAAGTCCTGCGAGGTGGTTGTCGGTGCCGGACATCAGCATGGAGCGCGTGATCGAACAGGTGGGTGCAGCGTACATGCTGGTGAACTGCAAGCCTTGATGGGCGAGCTCATCCAGCGTAGGTGTATTGATTTCGCCGCCAAAACTACCCAGGTCGGAATAACCCAGGTCGTCGGCCAGTATCAGTAAAATATTGGGTTGCTTTACATCAGCACTGGCCGCCATGGCCAGGCTGCTACTGAGTGTCAGTGCRCCAAACAGTAACGTCAGGGGCATGCGCAAAAGAGGCATGTCTTTCTCTCTTATTGTGTTTGATCGACGACCATGGGTTTTGATACGCGCCCGGCGCGGTGCTTATTCTTCGAATATCGCCACTGCGCGAACAAACCCAGCCGACGCGTGCTTGATCTTGTAGGGGAAACACGACACCACGAATCCGCTGGCCGGCAGCGCTTCAAGGTTGGCGAGCTTTTCCATTTGTCCATAGCCGATGTCGCGCCCGGCTTTGTGGCCTTCCCAAATAATCGAGGCATCACCGTCAGCGGCAAAACGCTCGCGGGTGTACTTGAACGGTGCGTCCCAACTCCAGGCATCGGTGCCGACGACACGCACACCGCGCTCCAGCAGATACAAAGTGGCTTCACGGCCAATTCCGACACCGGCATCGAGGTAACCCGGTTGACCAAATATCGCGCCGGCACGGGTGTTGATCAGCACGATGTCCAGCGGCTGCAACTCATGACCAATTCGCGTCAGCTCGGCTTCGATTTCATCGGCGGTCACCACGTGCCCGTCCGCCATGTGCCGAAAGTCCAGCTTCACCCCCGGTTGCAGGCACCAATCCAGCGGCAACTCGTCAATGCCAAATGCAGGCTGACCGCCATCAGTGGTCGAGGCGTAATGCCAGGGCGCATCCATGTGCGTTCCGCTGTGGGTGGTGATGTGCAGCCGTTCGGCAGCCCAGGATTCATTCCCCGGCATCTGATCAAGTTGCAACCCCGGGAACATTGCCGCCATCTCCGGCCAGCCTTGCTGGTGATCCATGTAATCAATCTTCGGCAACAACGGAGGTGGGTCCGTGTAGGGGTTGTTGTCGAGGGTGACCGAGAGGTCCACAAGACGACGTTTAGGCTTGATTGGCTGCGACATGAATCGTGTCTCCAGTGAGCGAGAAGTGGCGTGGGGTGGCGGGGTTCAGGGAGTTGCGGATCAGCGTGGCAGCGTTGCCGTCATGGCTGAAACCGGCGGCACGCGCCAGCGGGGTTTTCAGTGGCGGCATGCGCCCGAACAGCGCTTCCAGCTGGATGTCGGCGTCATAGCTGATCAGGCTGCGACGTTCCTGGCCATAAGTCGCCGCCAATGCGTCAACCACCTGGGCAATCGACAGATGCAGCACCGGCAACTGCCATACACGTTGCGACCCCCATTCGCTGCCATTGAACTCGGCAGCGTGAATCAGGTTGTTCACACAGCAGCGCGCCGACATCCACCACGCCGTTGCCTGTGCAGAGACCGGACAACGGTAGGACTCGCCATCGGCAAATGCCCGCAACAAATCGCTCATGAATGCCGAGCGCAAGCCATTGGGTTCGCGCGGACGGGCAACGATGCCCGGCAGGCGCAGCGCACGCCCGTCCACTTCCCCACGCCGGCCCAGGTCGACAACGGCGCTCTCGACCATGGCTTTGTGCGTGCCATAAGACAATTGCGGCCGCAGTTCAGCCTGCTCGTTCATTTTCGCCGGCAAATGGCCGCCGTACACCGCCACACTGCTGGCATACACCAGCACCGGCGGCAACGCTTTATTGCGCAGTTGGTTAAGCAATTCCAGGCTGGCCAACAGGTTGACCTGATAACCCAGTTCGTACTGCTCTTCGGCTGCACCACCGGGAATACTGACCAGATGGAACACGACATCGATGCCGTCAGCCAACACCCGGCGCATCAAAGCGACATCGGTAATGCTGCCATGATGACGGCGCAAACGCGGGTCCTCCGGCAAGCCTTGCAGGTCGGTATCCAGCACCAGCAATGAGTCGATGACCCGACTACGCAAGCTACCCCGCGCCAGCAGGTAACGCACCAATTCACGCCCCACAAAACCATTGGCACCGGTAATCAATACTCGCATGTGCCGCTCCTCAGTCCTGAGCCTGAACCACACGTTGATCGATTGCACCGAACAACGACTGGCCGTCGCTACCCTGAACATCTATGTGCACACGGTCACCAAAGCGCATGAAGCCGGTTTGCGCGGCACCCTGCGCGATCATTTCAATCGCTCGACGCTCGGCGATGCAGGCCGAACCCACATTGCGTTCGGCATTGGAGACCGTGCCGGAGCCAATCAACGTGCCCGCGCCCAACCTGCGAGTCAGAGCAGCATGGGCGATCAACTGGCCAAAACTGAAGTTCATCTGCCCGCCGTGCGGATGACCAAACCATTGGCCATTCCAGTGCACCTGCAAGGGCAAATGCACGCGTCCGTCACGCCAGGCATCACCCAGTTCGTCCGGCGTGATTGCCAGGGGGGCGAAGCTGGATGAGGGTTTGGCCTGCAAAAATCCAAAGCCTGTGTTCATTTCCCGCGGGGCCAGGGCGCGCAAACTGACGTCGTTGATTTGCAGAATCAACTTGATGTGTTGCAGCGCCTGTTCGGCGGCGCACCCCATGGGTACGTCATCCACCAGCACCACAAACTCGCCTTCAAAGTCGATGCCCTGGCTCTCGCTTGGCAGCGCGATATCGTCACGCCCACCAATGAAATCGTCGCCGGCCCCCTGGTACATCAGCGGCGTGTGTTCGACGCCGTCAATGGGATCAAGGTTGAACGCTTTCTGCATCAGCGCACCATGGCTGAGGAATGCCGAGCCGTCGCACCACTGATAGGCACGCGGCAATGGCGCCATGGCCTGAGCGGGATCAAAGGCAAAGGCATCCGCCGCTTCGCCCGCATTCAGTGTGCTGGCGAGTGCCTGCAAACGCGGCTCCACGCCACTCCAGTTCTCAATCGCCTGTTGCAAGGTGGGCGCGACGGAACCGGCATCCACTGCCCACGCCAGATCCCGCGACACCACCACGAGCCTGCCATCACGACTACCATTTTTCAGGGTGGCGAGTTTCATACGGATGCTCCTTGTTCACGGTTCAACTCGGCAGCGAAGCGCCCGTCGAGAAGGATGAAGACCATGCGCGCCATCGCGTCGGTGCGGTTGCTCCAGGCGTGGTTGGTGCCGCGTTGCACCACCACGTCGCCGCGTTTGAGGTGCACTTCTTCCTCATCCAGCACCAGCCACACTTCACCCTCAGTGACGATTCCGTAGTCGAGGGTTTCAGTGCGGTGCATCAACTTATGCCGGGTACTGCCCTGCCCGGTACCCGCGTGGGCCTGGCCAATTTCAGCGAATACCGATGCGGCGTTTTCATCGCTGACCTTGTTCTGAATGCTGTCCGGCGGAATGTCCACCACACGAATGACGCTGCCCTGCGGTCCGGGGCTGAGTTGCAGAGGTTTGCTGCTCGGGTCACTGTTGTTGTCGAGTGATGCCGGGCTGGTGCTGCTGTTCCACAGTTCATGAAACACCGTGCCCGGTACGGACGACAACGGGAACACATTGGGCGTCGGCCCGTTGCTGGCGACGATGGCCTGGCCCTGCTGATCGTGACCGGTGACCACTCGTTTGAATTCAGGAAGCGCTTGCATGGAGAATCCTCGTTCAGTTTCCGTCGCCGATGGTGGTGCCACCGACAACAATGTTCGCGTCGTCCAACAGTCCGCCGAGCCGGGGCACGGCCAGACACAACACCGCCACTAACAGTTGCACCCCGCCCACAATGGCCAAGGCACGCGGCAGCGCCGTGGCGGCTCCTTGGGTCATGCCCAGAATCACCAGAGGGCTGATAAATTCACCGGCGAAGATGGCGGCGGTAAAACACCCCGCCGCCCGCCCGCGTTGATGGAAATTGACTTGAGCCATGATCCAGGTGATCAGTGTCGGCAGCATCAAGCCAATGCCAAGGCCGTTGATCGTCACAGCGACCACGACTTGCACATGGCTTAAGGCGTCAGACATCAACAATCCGCCGATGCCCGCCAGTACATAGGCGATCAGCAGCATGTGCTGCCCGCGCATCCCGCTGAACAATCGAAAACTCAGTGCACCGACGAGCACGCCCAGTTGATTGGCGCCCATAGTCATACCGATTTGTTGCGGGGCATCCACCTGCAGCAGGTTGAGGAGATAACCGACCTGCACCGGCACGATAAACAGGCTCAAACCTGCCAACAGCGCGAGCACGTACATGGGTGTGAGCGCGCGCCATGGGAATTTGCCTGTCGGCACCGCCTGTGTTGCTTGCTCAGGCTGTGGGCGAGCCTGCGGCTCCCACAACTGCCAGGCCATCAGCGGCAGGAAAATCAAACCCACCGCGTACAGCGCGAACGGCGTACGCCAGTCGTTTTGCCCAAGGAAGCCACCCAGCGCGATAAAAACCGCAGCGGACAACGAGGTGGCGACCATCTGCAGGGCAAACAACCGTTCACGTTTGGCGCCGCTGTAATAGTCGCCCATCAGCGTGGTGCAGCAGGTCATGATGCCCGCCTCGGCCAATCCGATACCCGCACGACTGAGCACGATCGCCTGCAGCGAGTCGAGCCAAAGCGGCAGCACGCCACAGAGGACGTACAGCAACATACTGGCGAGCAACAATGGCTTGCGCCCCAGCCGATCGGCGATCAGCCCGGCGAACGGCGCGAGCATCGCAATCACCAATGCCGGCAGGGTCAACACGATGGGGACCAGCACGGCGCTGCCGGCCACATCGGCAAAGTGCGCCTGCATCCGTGGCAACACCGGGGCCAGCAATACGGCGCCCAGCACCGGCAAACAGCTTCCCAACAGCAACAACAGCGACTGCGGCAACCCGGCTTGTCGGGTGGGGTTTTCTACGAAGGAATTAGCGACCATGGCAGTGATCCTTGATGCGCAGGTGGTGAACGTTCGCAACAACCGCCGTGTCAGCTCCCGCCACGTTGGTTGCACTCACCGGTACAACCGCTCCCGCCGCAGCGCTGCGTACGGGTAACAGGAAGTACGCCAATGCCGGCAACAACACCAAGGCACCGACCATGTTCCAGATGAACATGAAGGCCAGCAGCACCCCCATGTCTGCCTGGAATTTGATAGGCGAGAACGTCCAGGTCGCCACGCCGATGGCCAGGGTAATACCGGTCAGCATCACCACCTTGCCGGTGGACACCAGCGCGCGGTAATACGCTTCAGACAGGCTCGCCCCCTGGCGCAAATGCCCCAGCAGAATGCTCATCACGTACAACGCATAGTCGACACCAATACCGACACCCAAGGCGATGACCGGCAGCGTGGCGACTTTGACCCCCATGTTCAGCCAGACCATCAACGCTTCGCAGAGAATGGACGTCAGCATCAGCGGAATGACCGCGCAGAGCGTTGCGCGCCAGGAACGGAAGGTGATCAGGCACAGCACAATTACCGCGCCGTAGACCCAGACGAGCATCTCGCGGTTGGCTTGTTTGACCACGATATTGGTCGCCGCTTCGATACCAGCGTTACCGGCCGCCAGCAGGAACTGCACCTCATCGGTATTATTCTCGGCGGCAAATTTTTCCACGTGATCGACCAGGCGGGTCAGCGTCTCGGCCTTGTGGTCGGTGAGGTAGGCGTACAGGGTCAACAGGCTGCAGTCTTCGTTGTACAACCCACGCGGCGCACTGGCGGTGATCATGTTGAGCATCGCCTGGTTGTTCTGTAGCTCGTACCACTTCGGGTTGCCTTCACTGAGCCCGACCAGCATGCGACGGTTCAGCAACGCCAGCGAGTTGGTCGAATCCACACCCGGCAAAGCGCGTAGTTGCCAGTCCAGGGCGTCGACCTTGGCGAGGATGTCGTAGCGCGCACAACTGCTGGCCGGCGTTTTCACCATGACTGCAAACAGGTCACTACTGGCGCCGTAGTGACGAGTCAGAAAAGCATCGTCCTGGTTGTAGCGCGAGTCCGCACGCAGCTCCGGCGCACCGGCGTCGAGGTCGCCGATTTTCAGTTGCAGGCTCACGAGGAAGCCGACTGCCGCCAACGCGAGGCTGATGGCGATGCACAGGCTGGCCCAGCGACGATGGGTGAACAAGTCAAGAAAGCGCCAGAACCCATGGCGCACCTGACCGGATTGTTCGGCCTGCTCGCTCTTGAGGCTCAGTTGTGCCGCACGGGGAGAAACGCCGACATACGAGAGCAACACTGGCAGCAGAATCAGGTTGGTGAAGATCAGCACCGCGACGCCAATGCTGGCGATCACTGCGAGGTCCTGGATGACCTGGATCTTGATCAGCATCAGCACCGCAAAACCCACGGCATCACACAGCAGCGCCGTCAGCCCGGCAAGAAACAACCGGCGAAAGGTAAAGCGCGCAGCCACCACCCGGTGCATGCCACGGCCGATGTCTTGCATGATGCCGTTCATCTTCTGCGCGCCGTGGCTCATGCCAATGGCAAACACCAGAAACGGCACCAGCACTGAATACGGGTCCAGTTGATAGTCCAGCAAGGGCAGCAGACCGAGTTGCCAGACCACCGCGACCAGCGAGCACAACACCACCAGCACCGTACTGCGAAGGCAACGGGTGTACCAGAACAGGACGGCAGTGGTGATCAGGATCGCGACGGCAAAGAACAGCAGAATCTGTTTCAGGCCGGCAATCAGGTCGCCGACTTTTTTCGCGAAACCGGTAATGTGAATGTCGATTTTTGCACTTTGATGGGTACTGCGCAGCGTTTCCAGCTGTTCGGACAGGACCGCGTAATCAAGCGCCTTACCGYCAGAGGTGGTTGCCAGCAACGGCACGTAAATGATGCTGGAAGTCTGGTCGAACGCCACCAACTGACCGAGTTCGTTGGAACGTTGCACATTGCGGCGTAGCGCATCGAGGTTGGCTGCGGTGCCGCTGTAGTCATCGGGAATCACCGGACCGCCATCAAGGCCGTCTTCGGTCACCGCGACCCAGCGGGTGGCGGGTGTCCATAGCGACTTCATGTAAGCCCGGTCGACCCCCGGCAGCAGGTAGAGTTGGTCACTCATGGCCTGCAGGGTTTTCAGGTACTCGGCGTCGTAGATGCTGCCTTGTCGGTTGGCCACCACAATGCGCAGGGCATTGCCTAAACCGGTGAGCTGTTTCTGGTGCTCAAGGTAGTTGGCAATGTACGGCTGTTGTGTGGGGATCATCTTTTCGAAACTGGCATTGAGCTCGATGCGGGTGGCTTGATAACCCAGGACCAGGGTTGTCAGCACACACACCAGCAGCACCCACAGACGATGATTGAACAGCGTGCGTTCCACCACCGAACCGGAGCGTGGATCGAAATTCGCCAGGCTTTGCGTGGCGTTGTCGAAAGACTTCATAACCTCACTCCGAAGCGGTAGCGATTGACGGCGAAACGCGCGTCAACCCAGTGAAACCCGCCAGCGTCAGGCTGCCATCGGCGGCCTGAATAACACTGGACACGGGCTTGCCGAGCGGTTTGCCATAGGGTTGGAGCAACGCATCGGGTTGGCTGTTGGTGCGAAACAAGGCGCCGGTTTGATTCACCAGCAGTAACTGGCCGTCATCCGTGCGGATTGCATCGCTGAACGACACCGGCATCGACACGGGCACTGGCTGGAAGCTCTCGCCCAGGTCGCGGGAGGAAAACGCATTGCCTTTCAGACCGGCCACCAGCAAGGTGCCGTCATCGCGCATTTGCAGGGTGAAAAAGCTGCCCGTGTAGGGGCTTTCCAGCTGAGTGAAGGACTTGCCGGCATCGTCCGAGCGAGCGAGATAACCCTGCTCTCCGAC